>VAXS01000114.1 GCA_005883255.1 Actinomycetota bacterium
CCACGGCGTGCTTCTCCATGTACTCCGACATGTCGATGCGCACCATCGCGTCCTGGCTGTCGAACATGAACTCGGCCAGCGCCCGGGCCAGCTCGGTCTTGCCCACGCCGGTGGGCCCCAGGAACAGGAAGGTGCCGATCGGCCGGTGGGGGTCCTGCAGGCCGGCGCGCGCGCGGCGCAGCGCGTTCGCCACCGCCGCCACCGCCTCGTCCTGTCCGATCACCCGCTGGTGCAGGCGCTCCTCCATGTGGATGAGCTTCTCCACCTCGCCCTCCATCAGGCGCGAGACCGGGATGCCGGTCCACTTGGAGACAACCTCGGCCACGTCCTCGGCGTCCACCTCCTCCTTGAGGAAGGTGGTCTCGGCGCGGCCGGACTGTGCCTCCTCCAGCTCCGCCAGCTTCTTCTCCAGCTCGGGGATCTCGCCGTAGCGCAGCTCCGCCGCGCGCTGCAGGTCGGCCTCGCGCTCGGCCCGCTCGACCTCGCGGTGCGCCTGCTCCAGGCGCTCCTTGAGCTCGCGGACCTCGGAGATCGCCTCCTTCTCGGCCTGCCACTGCGCCTTCATCGCCGCCGACTGCTCGGCCAGCTCGGCGCGCTCGCGCTCGATCGCCTCGCGCCGGGCCACCGACGCCTCATCGCGCTCCTTGGCCAGCGCCTGCAGCTCGATGTCCAGCTGCATGATCCGGCGCTCCACCTCGTCGATCTCGGTGGGCATCGAGTCGATCTCGATGCGCAGGCGCGACGCCGCCTCGTCGATCAGGTCGATGGCCTTGTCCGGCAGGAAGCGGTCGGCGATGTAGCGGTGCGACAGGGTGGCGGCGGCGATGATCGCCGTGTCCTGGATGCGGACACCGTGGTGGACCTCGTAGCGCTCCTTCAGCCCGCGCAGGATCGCGATCGTGTCCTCGACCGATGGCTCGTCCACGAGCACCGGCTGGAAGCGCCGCTCCAGCGCCGCGTCCTTCTCGATGTGCTTGCGGTACTCGTCGAGCGTGGTGGCGCCCACCGCACGCAGCTCGCCCCGGGCCAGCATCGGCTTGAGCATGTTGCCCGCATCGACCGCGCCCTCGGCCGCGCCCGCCCCCACGATCGTGTGCAGCTCGTCCATGAAGACGATGATCTGGCCCTCGGCCTCGGCGATCTCCTTGAGGACCGCCTTCAGGCGCTCCTCGAACTCGCCGCGGTACTTCGAGCCCGCCACCATCGCGCCGATGTCCAGCGCTATCAGCCGCCGGTCGCGCAGCGACTCCGGCACGTCGCCGGAGACGATGCGCTGGGCCAGGCCCTCGACGATCGCGGTCTTGCCCACACCGGGCTCGCCGATCAGCACCGGATTGTTCTTCGTGCGCCGGGAGAGGACCTGGATGACGCGGCGGATCTCGTCGTCGCGGCCGATGACCGGGTCGAGCTTGCCCTGCTCGGCCGCCTGGGTGAGGTCGCGGCCGAACTTCTCCAGCGCCTGGTACTGCTCCTCGGCGTTGGGGTCGGTGACCCGGTGGGGGCCGCGGACGTCGGCGATCGCCTGCTGGAGCGCGTCCTCGCCGGCGCCGGCGGCGCGCAGCGCCTCGCCGGCGGGCGTCTTGCTCTCGGCCAGCGCCAGCAGCAGGTGTTCGGTGGAGACGTACTCGTCCTTGAGCTTGCCCATGACGCGCTCGGCGGCGCGCAGGACCTGGACCAGCTCGTTGGAGGGCCCGGCGGGCTCGGCGCTGTCGCCGGTGACGGTGGGCAGCGCGTCGAGCGCCGTGTTGACCTGCGCGCGCAGGCCGGCCACGTCGGCGCCCAGCTTCTGCAGCACGGGGACGACGACGCCCGCGTCCTCCTCCAGCAGGACGGTCAGGAGGTGCTCCGGCGTCAGCTGCGGATTGCCACGGCCTTCGGCCAGGCGCTGAGCGGCCTGGATGGCCTCCTGGGACTTGATCGTAAAGCGGTCTGCGTGCATAAAAATCTAAGTCGGTGGCGCGAGGGCGAGCAGGCCGGGCGGCGCTACGCGTTCACGGCGCCCAGCCCCACCCGCTACCCGTGGCAGTGGTACTGGGACTCGTGCTTCATCGCGATCGTGCGCAGCCGCTGGGACCGGGAGCGGGCGCGGCGCGAGCTGGAGTCGCTGCTGGCGGTGGCCGAGGACGGGTTCATCGGCCACATCGCGTTCTGGGGCCGGCCGCTCGACCTGGAGCGGGCGGTCCGCTACAACGTCGTCCGCCGCCGGGACCTGACCACCCGCACGATCCAGCCGCCCCTGCTGGCCTACGCCTGGCGGATCGCGGTGGGGGACCCGGCCGCCGAGCCCGGGATCGCCGCCCACCACCGCTGGCTGGGCGGGCACCGCGACCTCGACGGCGACGGGCTGCTGTGGCTACTGCAGCCCGACGAGTCGGGCCTGGACGCCTCGCCCAAGTTCGACCACGTGTGGGGCCCGCGCGCCCAGGGCCGCCGGCGCTTTCCGCTGCTGATCCGCCGCAACCGGGCGCTGGGGTTCGACCTGCGGCGCGTGGCCGACGCCGGCGGCCCGGTCGTGTGCGAGGTGCTCACGAACGTCGCCTGGTCGCTGTCGCGCCAGGCGTGCGGCGAGCCCTCCACCACCCCGGCGTTGGTGGCGCGGTTGTGGGACGAGCGGACCGGCCGCTTCGTCGACGAGGCCCGGGGCGCGGTCCACCGTCCGCTGCCGCCCGAGCGGGTCCCGTTCACCTGGGACACGCTGGCGCCGCTGGCCCTCCCCGACCTGCCGGAGGAGATCGGCCGCCGCCTGGTCGAGGAGACGTTGCTCTCCGAGCGCTTCTGGCCGGGCGTGCCGCTGCCCAGCGTGGCGCTCGACGACCCCGCCCACACCTCGCGCGACCACTACTGGGGGCTGCGCCGCTACTGGCGGGGCCCGAGCTGGGCCAACGCCGCCTGGCTGGCCTGGCAGGGCGTGCGCCGGCTGGGCTACCGCGCCGAGGCGGACGACATGGCGCGCCGGCTGGGCGAGACGGTCGTCCGCGAGGGCCTGCGCGAGTACTACGAGGCGCGCACCGGCGCGGGCATGGGCGCCCGCGACTTCGGCTGGACGGCGCTGGCGCTGGAGATGCTCAGCCCGCGCGCTGGATCGGGATCTGGAAGCGCTTGAGGTCCTTCGCGGGGACCAGCGCCCCGGCCGTGTACTTCACGATCTCCGCGCGGTTCTCCCGGCGGAGGCGCTCCAGCTCGGACTTCATGTGGGCCCGGAGCTTGTCGGCCTCGCGCTCGAGCGCCCGCATGCGCCGGGTCATCCGCTCCAGCTGGTCCTCGAGCTCGAACACCCGCTCCACCCCGGCCAGGTTCATCCCCAGCTCGGCGGTCATCTCCTGGATGCGGCGCAGCCGGTCGACGTCCTCCTGCGAGTACAGGCGGGTGCCCTTGGGGGAGCGCTGGGGCGTGATCAGCCCGCGGGTCTCGTACATCCGCAGGGTCTGCGGGTGCATGTCGGCCAGCTCGGCGGCCACCGAGATCATGAAGACGCCGCGGTCGTCGGAGACCTGGATCTTGGTGGTCGTGCGCCTGCGCATAGCCATCGTCAGCCTCCGGCGCTCTGGCCGGCGCTCTGCCCGGCGCGCTCGAACAGGCGCGCACGGGGATCGCCGTTCATCACCTTCGACAGCTCCTCCACCGCGGCCTTCTGCTCCTTGCTCAGCGACGCTGGCACGTCGATCACGAACCGGTAGTGGATGTCGCCCCGGCCCTTGCCGTTGAGCTTGGGCGGGCCCTCGCCGCGCAGCCGTTGGACCGTGCCGTGCTTGGTGCCGCCGGGCACACGCAGCTTCTTGGTCCCGTGCAGCGTCGGCACCTCGATCGTGGCGCCGCGGATCGCCTCGGGGATCGTGAGCGGGATCTCGACCTCCAGGTTGTCGCCCTTGCGCTTGAACAGCGGCGACGGGCTCACGCGCGTCACCACGTACAGGTCGCCGGGGGGCCCGCCGTTGCGCCCGGGCTCGCCCTTCCCGGCCAGCCGGATGCGACTGCCGTCGCGCACGCCGGCGGGGATCGAGACCCGGTACTTCTTCACGGTCTTGCGCGCGCCGGTGCCGGCGCAGGCCGGGCAGGGATCCTCGATCACCGTGCCCGCCCCGCCGCAGCGCGAGCAGGGCTGGGAGATCGAGAACAGGCCCTGGCCCTCGGCCTCGACGCCCCGGCCCTGGCACTGGGGGCACACCTTGGGCGTGGTGCCGGGACGCGCGCCCGTGCCGTGGCAGGTGGGGCAGGGGGCCGAGACGGGCACCGCCAGCGGCACCTGAGCCCCCTCGATGGACTGCTCGAAGCCGATGCGCACCTCGGTCTCCAGGTCGCGGCCGGGCTCGGGCCGCGGCCGCGCGCGGCCGGTGCGCGCGCCGCCGCCGCCAGTGCGGATGAAGTCGAAGATGTCGCCCAGCCCGCCGGTGAACGAGCCGGGGTCGAACCCTCCGAAGCCCCCCGGGCCGCCCGCGGTCGCGAACGGGCCCGTGCCCCGGTCGTACTGGCGGCGCTTCTCGGGATCGCCGAGCACGTCGTAGGCCTCCTGCACGCGCTTGAAGCGCTCCTCGGCCTCGTCGTTGCCGGGGTTGCGATCCGGGTGGTACTGGCGCGCCAGCTTGCGGTACGACTTCTTGATCTCGTCCTGGGTCGCGTTCTTCGCGACCCCGAGCGCCTGGTAGTAGTCGGAGCGGGGCGGCATCTCGCGTTCGCTCCTACTCCGCCACCACGACGCGCGCGGGGCGCAGCACGGTGCCGTTCATCCGGTAGCCCTGCTGGTAGACCTCGACGATCGTGCCCGGCTCGGCGCCGTCGACCGCCTGGCGGGCCATCGCCTCGTGCACGTTGGGGTCGAAGCGCTCGCCCTGGGGCGAGTACGCCTCGATCCCCAGGCGCTCGAGCGCGCCGTGCAGCTCGGCGTTGACCAGGCGGATGCCGGCCACGAACTCGTCGCCCGACGCGTCCGCCTCCAGCGCCAGCGCCAGGTTGTCCAGCGCGGGCAGCAGCTCGCGAGCCAGCTTCGCCATCCCCCGCTGCTCGGCGCCCGCCGTCTCCTTGGCCGCCCGCTTGCGGTAGTTCTCGAAGTCGGCCTGCGTCCGCTGGGCCAGCGACAGGTACTCGTCGCGCTCGCGGGCCTTGGCCAGCAGCTCGTCGATGTCGTGCGCCAGCGCCTCGGCGTCGGCGATGGGCTCGGCGGCCCGCTCCTCCTCGAACCCGGAGGCGGGAGCCTCGGGCTCGGCGGAGGCGGGCGCGGGCGAGGGCTCGCGGCCCTCGCCCGGCTCGACGTGCTCGACGCGCTGGTTGCGCTCGCGCTCGGTCACGAGCCCTTGCCCTCGTCCACCACCTCGGCGTCGACGACCTCCTCCTCCTCCTCGGAGTCGGCCTCGCCCGCGGCGGTCCCGGAGCCGTTCGGCCCGCCGTCGCCGCCGGTGGCCGCGGCCTCCTGCTGGGCGCGCTCGTACATCGCCTGCGAGACGGCGTGGAAGGCCGTCTGCAGCGCCTCGGTCTTGGCCCGGATCTCGGCGGTGTCCTCCGAGGTCATGACCTCGCGGGCCTCCTTGATCGCGGCCTCGATCCGCTGGCGCGAGTCGGCGTCGACGTTGTCGCCCAGCTCGCCGAGCTGGCGCTCGGCCTGGTAGGCGGCGTTCTCGGCCTCGTTGCGGGCCTCCGCCAGCTCGCGCAGGCGGCGGTCCTCCTCGGCGTGCGTCTCGGCGTCGGAGACCATGCGCTTGATCTCGTCCTCGGAGAGACCCGAGCCGGCCTTGATCTCGATCTTCTGCTCCTTGCCGGTGCCCAGGTCCTTGGCGGACACGTTGAGGATCCCGTTGGCGTCGATGTCGAACGTGACCTCGATCTGCGGGATCCCGCGCGGGGCCGGCGGGATGCCGGTGAGCTGGAACTTACCCAGCGACTTGTTGTAGCCCGCCATCTCGCGCTCGCCCTGCAGGACGTGGATCTCCACGCTCGGCTGGTTGTCCTCGGCGGTCGAGAACACCTCGCTCTTGCGCGTGGGGATCGTGGTGTTGCGCTCGATGAGCTTGGTCATGACGCCGCCCTTGGTCTCGATGCCCAGGGTGAGCGGGGTCACGTCGAGCAGGAGCACGTCCTTGACGTCGCCGGCCAGCACGCCCGCCTGGATGGCGGCGCCCACGGCCACGACCTCGTCCGGGTTGACGCCGCGGTGCGGGTCCTTGCCGGTGAGCTCCTTCACGCGGTCCTGCACGGCCGGCATGCGGGTCATGCCACCCACCAGCACCACGTGCTCGACGTCGGTGACGCCCTTCTCCTTGGCGTCCTCGAGCGCCTGGCGAACCGGGTTCTCGACCCGCTTGAGCAGGTCGGCCGTGAGCTCGCCCAGCTTGGCCCGGGTCAGCCGCGAGTCCAGGTGCTTCGGCCCGGAGGCGTCGGCCGTGATGAACGGCAGGTTGATCTGCGTCTCCTGGGTGGTGGACAGCTCGATCTTGGCCTTCTCGGCGGCCTCGTAGAGCCGCTGGAGGGCCATCTTGTCCTGGGCCAGGTCGATCCCCTGGTCGCGCTTGAACTCGGCCACCAGCCAGTCGACGACCGCCTTGTCGAAGTTGTCGCCGCCCAGGTGGTTGTCGCCCGAGGTGGCCTTCACCTCGAACACGCCCTCGCCGATCTCCAAGATCGACACGTCGAACGTGCCGCCGCCCAGGTCGAAGACCAGGATGGTCTGGTCGGACTCCTTGTCGAGGCCGTAGGCCAGCGACGCGGCGGTGGGCTCGTTGATGATGCGCTTGACGTCGAGGCCGGCGACCTTGCCGGCGTCCTTGGTGGCCTGGCGCTGGTCGTCGTTGAAGTAGGCGGGGACGGTGATCACCACCGAGTCGACGCTCTCGCCCAGGTACGCCTCGGCGTCGGACTTGAGCTTCTGGAGGATCATCGCGCTGATCTCGGGCGGGCTGTACTGCTTGCCCTGCACCTCCACGCGCGCGTCGCCGTTCGGACCGGCGACGACGGTGTAGGGGACGATCGACTCCTCCTCCTTGACCTCGGCCTCCTTGCGGCCCATGAAGCGCTTGATGGAGAAGACGGTGTTGGTGGGGTTGGTCACGGCCTGGCGCTTGGCCACTGTGCCCACGAGGCGCTCGCCCGAGTCCGTGAACGCGACCACCGAGGGGGTCGTACGGCCGCCCTCGGCGTTCTCGATCACGGTGGGCTCGCCGCCCTCGAGCACGGCCATGCAGGAGTTGGTCGTGCCCAGGTCGATCCCGATGGTCTTGCCCATGTCTATGAAAGCTCCTTCGCTGTCTCGGAAAAAATCTGAGTCTTAGTATGGCAAATTTGCGCCGCCGCGCAAGGACGCCGCTAGAGCCGGGCCGACGGGCAGATGCGCCGCAGGGTGCACTCCCGGCAACGGGGGACGCGCGCGTGGCACGTGCGGCGGCCGTGGCGCAGCAGGTTGACGTGGAGCTCCAGCTCCGCCCCGGGCGGGGTGAGCGCGACCATCTCGTCGTGCAGCTCGGGAGAGGCGGCGCCCGGCCGCAGCCACCCCAGCCGCGTCGCCACCCGGCCCACGTGGGTGTCCACCGGGACGTCGCGCCGGCCGTACGAGAACAGCAGTACGCAGGCGGCGGTCTTGCGGCCCACGCCGGGCAGCGCGCACAGGAAGTCGCGGGCCTCCTCGAGCGGCGCGTCGCGCAGCCAGCCCAGGTCCAGGTCGTCGTCCAGCGCTCGCAGGATCTGCTGGATGCGCCGGGACTTGACCTGCGAGATGCCCCCGGGACGGATCGCCGCCTCCACGTCCTCGACCGGCGCGTCGCGTACCGCCGCCCAGCCGTCGAAGCGCTCGCGCAGTCCGGCGAACGCGGCGTCGCGGTTGCGATCGTTGGTGCTCTGGGAGAGGACCGTGAGCACGAGCTCGTCCAGCGGCCGCTCGTGGGGCGGCCAGCCGGGGACCCCGTAGACCTTCCGCAGCCGCTCGCGGACGGTGCGCACGCGGCGGGCGGGAGGGCGCCGCCAGGCGGGGGTCACGCCACCGCTCCCCAGCGCTCGGTGGCGCGGGCGCCGGCCGTGACGGCCTCCTCCAGCGCGGCGGCCGCCGCCTCGGACTCCCATCCCCCGAGACCGAGGCGGGCGAGCAGCGTGCCCATCAGGGCATCGCCCGCGCCCATGGTGCTCACCACCTGGGCCGGATGGGGCGGCGCGTCCGCGCGCGCTTCGCCGCGCAGCAGCGCGCCGTCGGCGCCCAGCGTCACCACCGGCACGCGGACGCCCGCGGCCACCAGCGCTTCCGCCGCCCGCTCCGGCTCGGCCTCGCCGGTGAGCAGCTCCGCCTCCTCGCGATTGCAGCGCACCAGCAGCGCGCCCTCCAGGCAGGCGCGGCAGGCCCGCACGGCCTCCTCGACGGAGGCCCAGCGGTGCAGGCGGAGGTTGGGGTCGAAGCAGACCGGCCGCCCGTTCTCCAGCGCGCCCTCGCGGGCGCCCATCGTCAGCCGTCGCTGACCCTGGTCCGCGAGGGTGTTGGAGGAGAAGAACAGCGCCTCGGAGGCCTCGACCGCGTCGGCCAGCCGCGGGCCGATGGCCCGGATGGTGGACTCGATGCCCTCGCCGTAGAGCTGGTAGCGGGGCTCGCCCTCGGAGTCGACGATGACGAACGCCACCGGGGTCGCCACCCGCGGAAACAGGCCGAACCAGCGCAGGTCGACGCCGGCCTGGGCCAGGCGCAGCTGCAGCCAGTGGCCCCAGGCGTCGTCGCCGGCCCCGCCGGCCAGCGCCACGTCGGCTCCCAGCGCGGCCGCCACCACCGCCACGTTGGCCACCGCGCCGCCGAAGTGCGGGACGAACGAGTCGGCCTCCTCCCACTTGCGCACGGGGCGCTCGCACACGAGGTCGACGATCGCCTCTCCCAGGCACAGCGCGGGCATCGGGCCGGACGTTACCGGCGGGCACTCCCTATGCTCGCCCGCCGGTGCCGGTCGCCGAACACACCGAGGACGTCGACGAGCAGCCGATCCGGTGGCGCACGGCGCCCGGCCCGCAGCCCGAGCGGCCGCCCGTGCTCTACCTGCACGGCGTGCCCAACTCCTCGGACATGTGGCTGCCGTTCCTGGAGCGCACCGGCGGGATCGCGCCCGACCTCCCGGGCTTCGGGCGCTCGGCCAAGCGGGGTGACTTCGACTACTCGATCGCGGGCTACGACCGCTGGCTGGAGCGCTTCCTGGAGCACGTCTCGGTCGAGCGCTTCCGCCTGGTGGTGCACGACTGGGGCGCCGTGGGCCTGGCGCTGGCCCAGCGCCAGCCCGAGCGGGTCGAGCGCCTGGTGGTGAGCAGCGCGGTGCCCCTGGTCCCGGGCTACCGCTGGCACCGCATCGCCCGCATCTGGCGGCGCCCGGGGCTGGGCGAGCTGGCGATGGGCGTGAGCACGCGGCGCGTGCTGCGCCTGCTCTCGCGCGAGGCCAACGTCAAGCCGCTCCCCCAGGACTTCCTCGACTCCGTCTGGCGCGACTTCGACCAGGGCACGCAGCGCGCGATCCTCCGCCTGTACCGCAGCGCCCCCGAGGACGCCCTGGCGGCGGCCGGACGGCGCCTGGGCGAGGTGCAGGCGCCCGCGCTGGTGGCCTGGGGGGAGCGGGACCCGTATCTGGCGCCCCGGTTCGGCGAGGCGTATGCTGGGGCCCTGCCGAGCGCCCAGCTGCGCCTGGTCGCCGGGGCGGGCCACTGGCCGTGGCTGGACGTCCCGGAGCTGGTCGACGAGGTGTGTGCCTTCGTCGCCGCGTCCTGAGCCCTCCGCCCCCCTCGACGATGCCCACCGCCGAGCTTGCGCTGACGAACGGTCTGATCCGTCCGCTCCGCCTGCGCCGCACCGCGCTGGAGGCGCTGGCGACCGCGGTCGCGCTGGCGATCGCCTATCTCGCCCTGCACCCCCTCACCGCCGACCTGGCCGCGCAGGTCTACCGCACCGAGCTCTTCCAGCGAGTGGGCTTCACGCTGTGGAACGGCCAGTGGTTCGCCGGGCACCACACGCCCGGCTACAGCGTGCTCTTCCCGCCGGCCGCGGCGCTGCTCGGCCCGCGGACGGTGGGCGTTCTGGCCGCCGTGGCCTCGGCGCTCCTGTTCGAGCGCCTGACCCACGACCGCCTGGGGTCACGGGCGCGCGTGGGCGCGATCTGGTTCGGCGCCGCCACGGCCACCAACCTGTTCACCGGCCGCCTGACGTTCGCGCTCGGCGTGGCCTTGGGCCTGGCGGCGCTGCTGGCGGCCGAACGGGGCCGGACGCGCCTGGCGGTCGCGCTCGCCGTCCTGTGCCCGCTGGGCAGCCCGGTCGCGGGCCTGTTCCTGGCGCTGGCCGCGGCCGCCTGGTTCTGGGCCGACCGCCGGCGGGCCGCCCTGCTGCTGGGCGCGGCCGCCGCCGTGACCGCCGGCGGGCTGGCCCTCCTGTTCCCCGAAGGCGGGATGGAGCCGTTCGCCGTGTCCTCCTTCTGGCCCGTGCTGGCGTTCGCCGCGGCCGTGCTGGCGCTTGTCCCACGGCAGGAGCGCTGGCTGCGCCGGGGCGCGATCCTCTACGCCGGGGCCTGCGTCTTGGCCTTCGCGCTCAGCACTCCGATGGGGAGCAACGCCGCCCGCCTGGGCACGCTGTTCGGGGGTCCACTGTTGGCCTGCGTACTGTGGCGGCGCCGCGCCTGGGCGCTGGCGCTCCTGGCCCTGCCGCTGCTGTACTGGCAGTGGCTGCCCCCGGTCCGGGACGTGGCCGCGGCCAGCGGCGACCCCTCGGTCCAGGCCTCCTACTACGCGCCGCTGAACGCCTTCCTGGCCCGGGCCCGGCCCGCGGGCCGGGTGGAGATCCCGCTCACCCGCATCCACTGGGAGACCGTCTACGTGGCCCCGCGCTTCGCGCTGGCCCGCGGGTGGGAGCGCCAGCTGGACATCAAGTACAACGGGCTCTTCTACGCCCCGCGCCTGCGCCCGGCCACCTACCGGGCGTGGCTGCGCTCCAACGGGGTCGAGTACGTGGCCCTCTCCGACGCCCGCCTCGACTACTCCTCCCTCACCGAGGCGGCGCTGATCCGGTCCGGCCCGCCCTACCTGCGCCGGGTGTGGCGCGGCGCCCACTGGTCGGTGTTCCGGGTGCTCGGGGCCGCGCCGCTGGTGGCCGGGCCCGCCCGCCTGGCCGCGCTCGACCCCAACGCCTTCACGCTGGACGTCGGCCGGCCCGCGACGCTCGACGTCCGGGTGCGCTTCACGCGCTACTGGAGCGTGGAGCAGGGCACCGGCTGCGTGGAGCGGGGACCGGGCGGCTTCACGCGGGTCGTGGCGCGCCGGCCCGGCCCCCTGCGGGTGGTGGCGGAGCTCAACCCCGGGGACCTGCTGGGCGGCACGAAGCGTTGCCCGGCGGGGGCGGCCTGAACGCTACGATGGCTCCTCGGGGGATGCTCGTCCGGCTGCGCACACTCGAAGCTCGTCTGCTCCCGCATGGGGTGTTTGACGTCATGCGCCAGCTGGTTCTGTTCTCGGCCGCCTACTGGTGCTATCGCATCGTCCGCGGGGCGGTGGACGGCCGCGCCTCCGACGCTTTCCAGCACGGCCGTGAGCTGATCTCGCTGGAGCGCACGCTCCACACCTTCGTCGAGCCGGCGATCCAGGGCTGGGCCAGCGGGAAGACGTGGCTGATCGACGCCGCCAGCTGGCTGTACGTGAACTCGCAGTTCTCGATCACGCTGGGCGCGCTGGTGTTCATCTACCTCTTCCACAACTCGGCCTTCTACTTCGTGCGCAACATGTTCCTGGTGGCCATGGCGCTGGCGCTGGTGGGCTACCTGGCGTTCCCCACGGCGCCGCCCCGCTTCTTCCCCGAATGGGGCTTCACCGACTCGGTCTCCAACTTCACGCACGTGCCGCAGGACAGCGTCACGGTCAACGCCCTGTTCAACCCCTTCGCCGCGATCCCGTCCATGCACGTGGCGTTCGGGCTCATGCTGGGCTGGTCCCTGGCCCGGCTGGTCCGCAACCGCGTGGCCCGGGCGCTGTGCTTCCTGTGGCCGTTCCTGGTCACGTTCGTCGTCGTGGCCACCGGCAATCACTTCGTGATGGACGCGGTGGCGGGCGCGCTGGTGGCGATGGTGGCGGCCTACGCCGCCGAGCTGCTGGCCCGGACGCGGCCCCAGGCCTGGGCCTTCGCGCAGATGCGGGCCGAGGCCGCGGCCTGATGGCCGGCCCGGGGCTCGACCCCGGCGAGCGCACGCGCAGTCCCGCCCCGCCGCCGCGCCGCACGACGGCCGGGGCCCAGGAGATCTCCGCGCTGATGCGGGCGCGGCTCATCGAGTCGCGGCTGACACCCAACGCCATCTCCCTCACCGGCTTCGCGCTGAACGTCCTGGCGGCCGTGCTGGTGTGGCAGCGCTACTTCTTCCTCGCCGGCGTGGCGTTCATCGTCGGGTCGGTGATGGACACGCTGGACGGGCGCTACTCCCGGATGTCCGGCAAGGGCACGCCGTTCGGGGCGTTCCTCGACTCCACGCTGGACCGCCTGGAGGAGGGCCTGGTGCTCACCGCGGTGGGCGCCTACTTCGCCGACGTGGGCAACGACCTCGCCGTGGCAGCCACCGTGTTCGCCGTCCTGTGCTCGCTGATGGTCTCGTATACACGCGCGCGCGCCGAGGCGCTGGGCGTGGCCTGCAAGGTGGGGTTGGCGACCCGCCCCGTGCGGGTAGTGATCCTGTCAGCCGGCCTGGTGTTCGCGAGGGGGGCTTCGCTCGGCAACTTCGAGCTGCTGGCGCCCGCCGTGTACGTGCTGGCGGCGCTGGCCGCGGTGACGACGATCCAGCGGATCCTGCACGTGCGGCGCGAGCTGCGGTCGGCCGCCGTGGCCGGCTGAGCGTTCCGCATAGGCTGTAACCCGGCAGGGGGGCCTGGGGATATGTCCCCCGCCGTTCGTCAGGAGGAACCGATCTCGTGAGCACCAACGGAAAGACCAATGGCCAGGCCGTCGGCAACGGCGCCGGCCGCTACCAGGCGGACAAGGTCCGCGTGGCCATCATCGGCGTGGGCAACTGCGCGTCCTCGTTCGTGCAGGGCGTCGAGTTCTACCGCGACGCCGACGCCCGGGAGTCCGTCCCGGGCCTGATGCACGTGGACCTCGGCGGCTACCACGTGGGGGACATCGAGTTCAGCGCCGCCTTCGACATCGACGCCGACAAGGTGGGCAAGGACCTCTCCGGCGCCATCTGGGCCGGCCAGAACAACACGCTGAAGTTCGCCGACGTCCCCGAGCTCGGGATCCCCGTGCACCGCGGCATGACCCACGACGGCCTGGGCAAGTACCTGTCCGAGAAGATCGTCAAGGCCCCGGGCAAGACCGACGACATCGTCCAGATCCTCAAGGACACCCACACGGACGTCGTCGTCTCCTACCTCCCCGTCGGCTCCGAGCAGGCCACCAAGTGGTACGTGGAGCAGGTCCTGGAGGCCGGGTGCGCGTTCGTCAACTGCATCCCGGTGTTCATCGCCCGCGAGGAGTACTGGAACGGCCGCTTCGAGAAGGCCGGGCTGCCGATCGTCGGCGACGACATCAAGTCGCAGGTGGGGGCGACCATCGTCCACCGGGCGCTGGCGCGGCTGTTCCACGACCGCGGCGTGAAGATGACGCGCACGTCGCAGCTCAACGTGGGCGGCAACATGGACTTCTACAACATGCTCGAGCGCGAACGGCTGGAGTCCAAGAAGATCTCCAAGACCAACGCCGTGACGTCGATCATGGGCCACGAGCTCCCGCCCGAGGACGTCTACATCGGCCCCTCGGACTACGTGCCCTGGCTCACCGACCGCAAGTGGGCGCACATCCGCCTGGAGGGCGAGGCCTTCGGCGAGGTGCCGCTGAACCTGGAGATGAAGCTCGAGGTGTGGGACTCGCCCAACTCGGCGGGCATCGTGATCGACGCGGTGCGCTGCTGCAAGCTGGCGCTCAACCACGGGGTGGCCGGGCAGCTCGACGGTCCCAGCTCGTACTTCATGAAGTCGCCGCACACCCAGCGGCCCGACGGCGACGCCCGCGACGAGACCGAGCGGTTCATCGCCGAGTACGCCCGGCGCCCGGGCACGCGGGCGACGGGGACGCAGGCGCCGGCCACCAGCTCGTAGGTCGAAGCGCCCAGTTGGCGGCCGGTGGGCGCCGGCCGCCACTAAGCTGGCGCAGTGGCGGAGCGCTTCTCGATCGCCCAGGTGACGCCGTACGGGTGGGAGGCCGGGCATGAGGTCAACCTGTTCGTCGAGCGCACGGCCGGCGAGCTGGCCCGGCGGGGACACCGGGTCGTGGTGCTGGCGCCCTCGGACTCGCCGGCCTGGGTGCGCGACTCGCGGCGGCTGATCCGCCAGGGCGAGGGAGGGATCCTTCCGGCGCCGGGCGAGGAGCCGCGGGTGCTGGCGGTGGGCGACGTGCTGCCCGTGGGGTCCGCGCGCCGTGGCGCGCGGCGACTGGGCGTGGACGTGGCCCGGACGATCGAGGAGGCGCTGGGCGCGGCGCCGTTCGACTTCGTCCACGTGCACGAGCCCTTCGCGCCCAGCGCGTCCAGCGCGGCGCTGCGCCACTCGCGCTCGCTCAACGTGGGCTCGTTCCACGCGCCCACGGAGCGCGCGGTCTCCACCCAGCTGGCGCGGCGCGTGGTGGAGCTGTTCTTCGGGCGCCTGGACGCGCGGCTGGCCCACTACGCGGCCACGGCCGAGCTGCTGAGCCAGTTCTTCCCCGCCGAGTACCGGCTGGTGACGCCGGGAGCCGACCCGCCCGCGGCGGATGGCGACGCCCCGGAGGGCGGCCGCGCCCGGATCGCCTTCGCCCACCGCGAGGAGCGGCCCGCCCTGCGGCTGTTCCTGCGGGCGCTGCGCCGCCTGCCGCTGGATGCCGAGTGGAGCGCGACGCTGTGGACGGCGCCCGACGCCCCCGGACTGGCGCCGATCCGCCGCGAGGTGCGCGAGCGCCTGCAGGTGCGCGGCGGCGTGCGGGGCGCTGCCGACGTCAGCTTCCGGGCGGGTGACGTGGCGGTCTTCGCCTCGACCGGGGTCATCCCGGCGCCCGGCCTGCTCCTGCGGGCCATCGCGGCGGGCGCCGTGCCGGTGGCCTCGCGGCTGCCGGTCTACGAGGAGATCCTGGGCGACGGCGAGCTGGGACTGCTGTTCGAGCCCGGCGACGTGGAGACGTTGTCGGCCCAGCTGTCGCGGCTGGTCGGCGACCTCGAGCTGCGCGACCGGCTGCGGATGCGGGCGGGCGAGCTGCGGGCGCGCCTGACCTGGAGCCGCGTGGCCGACGAGCTGGAGGACGTGTACGGGCAGCTGGCCGCCCGGCGCCATACCCCCGACGGCGACGCCGGCCTGCGCGCGCGGCTGGGGAAGCGGCCGCTCATCGACGTCGACCTGCACATGCACACCGACCACTCGCACGACTGCGCCACCCCGGTCGAGGTGCTGCTGTCCACCGCCCGCGAGCGGGGCCTGGGCGCGATCGCCGTCACCGACCACAACGAGATCTCCGGCGCGCTGGACGCGGCCGCCAAGGCCGACGGCGTCAAGGTCATCGTCGCCGAGGAGGTCAAGACCGCCCACCAGGGCGAGGTGATCGGGCTCTTCCTGCGGGAGAAGATCCCGCGCGGGCTGTCGCTGGAGGAGACCATCGCCGAGATCAAGCGCCAGGGCGGCCTGGTGTACGTGCCCCACCCGTTCGACCGGCTGCACGCCGTCCCCGACTACGAGCATCTGCTCCCGGTGCTGGGCGACGTGGACGCCATCGAGGTCTTCAACCCCCGGATCGCCTTCAAGCCCTTCAACGAGGAGGCGGTGCGGTTCGCCGCCAAGTACCGGATCGTGGCCGGCGCCGGCTCGGATTCGCACGTGGCCGCCGGCCTGGGGTCGGTGCGCATCCGCATGCGCGACTTCGACGGCCCCGACGAGTTCCTGGAGTCGCTGCGCGACGCCGACATCATCCGCAAGCCCACGAGCCTCCTGTACGTCCAGGCGCTCAAGTTCCTCGAGACGCGGGCCACCCCGGCGCCGGCCCGCCGGGCGCGCCGCGCGCGCCGGGTGCGCCGGGCGGCGCGCAAGTCCTGATGCACCGGCAGGGAGAGGCCACCGGCCCG
Organism: Actinomycetota bacterium; assembly: GCA_005883255.1. Classification (GTDB taxonomy): domain Bacteria; phylum Actinomycetota; class Thermoleophilia; order Solirubrobacterales; family Solirubrobacteraceae; genus AC-38. The sequence goes on from VAXS01000114.1 coordinate 16,044, forward strand.
TCAAACCCCAAGGCGCCGATGCCGGCGACCGATGACGAGATCCGCGAGAAGTACCTGGAGCGCGCGATTCGCGAGCTCAACTCGCTGACCCGCGAGCTGCAGTCCTGCCCCCACTGCCCCCGGGGCAACATGATGCCGGTGCTGGGCTCCGGGCATCCGCAGGCCGACGTCTTCCTGCTCAAGCACTCGCCGCAGGCCGCGGAGGTGGAGGAGGGCGTGGCCTTCTACGGGCGGGCGGGCAACGCGCTGATGAAGTCGCTGCGGCGGCTGAGCATCGACCCGCTGGCGGTGTACGGGACGCTGTGCGTCAAGTGCCCGGTCGCCGACCCCTCGCTGGCCGACCCGGCCTGCGTGGGCCGGGTGGTGGAGGAGCTGGCGATCGTGCAGCCCAAGATCGTGGTGGCGATGGGGCCGGAGGCGCTGCGCTGCCTGAACGAGCTGGAGATCCCGCTGGCGCAGCCGGTGGCGCCGCTGCCCGGCGAGCTGCAGGAGCTCACGCCGTCGATCCGGGCGCTGTACGTGCCGGACATCGACGAGTGCCTCGACGAGGAGGACAGCAAGCGGGAGTTCTGGGCGGCCTTCAAGGTCCTCGGGCAGTGGTACGCCGACCTGCCGCCCTACTGATCGCGGCCTACGGGCTGGCGCTCGCGTACTTCCTGGTCGCCCCCGCCCTCCCCGACGTCGGGGGGGCCGGCGACCTCAACACCGCGGTCTCGGACGTGCCGGCCACGTTCCTGCTGGCGTCGTGCGTGCTGGTCCTGGTGCCGGCGCGCGACGACTGGGCCGCGCTGGCGCTGATCGTCGCGGGGGCGGGGCTGCTGGCGGGCGCCGTCACCGTGGCCGGGTCGGCGCCGCTGGCCGGGATCACCAAGCCGCTGTTCGCCGGGGCCGCGGGGATGCTGCTGGCCCGCGTCCTGGCCGATCCGGCGGTGGCGATCGCGGTGCCCCTGTTCGCGGCCGGCATCGACGCCGGCAGCGTGGCCGGCGGGACCAGCCAGCTGCTGAGCCGGGCCGGGTCCGGCACGCACGACTTCCTCACGGTGTACCTGCCGGCCTGGGGCGGCGGCCGGGCGGGACTGCTGGGGCTGGCCGACCTGATCTTCCTCGGGTTCTTCGCCGCCAGCGCCTGGCGGTTCGGGATGCGCCGCCGGGTGACCGGGGCGGCGCTGCTGGCGGCGCTGCCCGCGACGGTGGGGATCCAGCTGGCGGTGGACACCACCGTCCCGGCGATCCCGGTCCTGGCCGCGGCGCTGCTGCTGCCCAATCTGGACCGGCTGCCGGCGCTGGCGCGCAGGCTGGGAGAGCGCCCCGCCTAGGGCGCCGGACCGAGGTCGGCGACCTCGTCGCCCACGGCGATCGCGCCGGCGGTGAGCACGTCCGCGCGCAGGCCCCCGCGCCGCGCCAATCCGCGCAGGACGCCGGGCTGCGTGAGCGACTCCAGGTGCCGGCAGGGATCGCAGAGCCGGCGGCCGACGCATTCGGTCTCGCCCACGCGAAAGCGCCGGCCCACCAGGTCGTTGAGCGCGATCCCGCGGGTGAGGACGTTGCGCCTGCCCTCCCAGGGCTCGAGCTCGATCCCCGCCTGGGCGGCCAGCCCCTTCAGCGCCTCAGCCTCGATCAGCGTGAGGTCGCGCCCGTCCACCCCGGCGCCGTCGCGGCGCGTGTCCGGCCCGGCCGCGTAGGCGTCGCCGTCCAGCCCGCGGCCGGCGACCGCGGTCGCCCGCTCCACCTGGCGGCGCTCGCCCTCCTCCGGCTGGGCCAGGAAGATGGCCTCGACGCGTCCGATCACGCCCTCCAGGGTGACGGAAACCGCGGCCCGACGATGGCCGGCGGGAATCCCTGGGTACTATCGCCGCATGGATCTGGAGGAGCGGACCCTCGACACGATCGACGACCGCTGCGAGGAGTGCGGCGCCCAGCTCACGCGCGAGGAGCTGCAGGCGGTGCTGGAGAGCGGCGGGCCCTCGCTGTGCAAGATCCACGCCGCCGAGGTGGTCCCGCTGGCCGAGGAGGAGGCCACCTTCGAGGGGGAGGAGTAGCGGCGCCGCGCTAGGCGCAGCGCAGCACGATCTTCCCCAGCTTGCCGCCGGCGGCGAACCGCTCGTAGGCGTCCGCCACCTCGTCGAGCGGGAACGTGGCGGCCACCGGAACGCGCACATCCCCCCGGCGCACCAGCGGTAGGACCTGGCGCTCCACCCGCCGCGCGGCCAGCGCCTTTCCCTCCAGCGGCCGGGGGCGCAGGGTCGAGCCGTGGATACGTCCCTGCGCGCCCATCAGCGCCAGCAGGTCGACCTCCGCCCGGGGTCCGCCGCCCACGCCGATCACCGTGATCCGGCCGCCGGTCGCCAGCGACCGCAGGTCGTCGGGCAGGTTGGGCCCGCCCACGAGCTCGAGGACGACGTCGAACGGGCCGTGCTCGGCGAAGCCCTCGGGCGAGATCGGCCGCGCTCCCAGCCCGGCCACCGCCTCGTGCAGCTCCGTGAACAGGGCGTCGTGGGCGGTGGTGAAGACCTCGGGGAACCCGCCGGCGGCGTCCCAGTCCAGCTCGTCGGGGACCGGTAGCGCCGCCCGCTCGTGCACCACCGCCAGCTCGGCCTGGCCGCCCCCGCCCACCACGGCCATGACGCGATCCCCGACATCGAAGCGCGCGGCGCCCGGGCCCGTCTCGGCCACCTCGCCGGCGAGCTCCAGCCCGGGGATGTCCGCCGGGGCGCCGGGCGGCGCCGGATATCGACCCGCGCGCTGGTGCAGATCGGCGCCGTTGAGCCCCGCGGCGTGGACGCGGACCAGCACCTCGCCGGTTCCCGGCCGGGGATCGGGGTGCTCGGCGACGACCACCTGGCCGTCGCGGACCGTGACCGCACGCACGGCGGGCGATTCTGGCAGGGCCGTCCGGCGCGTGCGCAAACGTATGCGGTAGTGCTTATTGACGCAAACTGCGGGTTTCGAGATCTAGAACTCGGGGACATGGGCAGCGGGCGATGGGCTTACCTCCTCTCACCTCGACGCTGAGCGCGGTGCGTGCGGGGCTCCACTTCCCGCCCATCTGGCGCGAGACGCGCACGCCGCGTGAGCTGGCCCGGCTCCTGACGTCCGACGCCTTCCGCGCGCCCGACCCCGGCCTGGGCGGCGGCCGGCCCGTGCTGCTGATCCCGGGCTTCCTGGCCGGCGACGGATCGCTGAACCTGATGACGACCTGGCTGCGGCGCTCGGGCTTCCGCGCGCAGCGGACCGGCATCCGCCTGAACGTGAACTGCTCGGCCCAGGCGCTGGACGCGCTGGAGCTGCGGCTGGAGGCGCTGGTCAAGGTCGCCGGGCGGCCGGCCACGCTGATCGGGCAGAGCCGCGGCGGAACACTGGCGCGCGCGCTGGCGGTGCGCCGGCCCGAGTTGGTGGAGACCGTGGTCGCGCTGGGCGCGCCGCAGCTCGATCCGCTGGCGGTGCACCCGCTGATCCTGCTGCAGGTGGGCGCGGTGGGCGCGCTCGGCACGCTGGGCGTGCCCGGCCTGTTCACGCGCAACTGCTGGGACGGCGAGTGCTGCCAGCAGTTCCGCGAGTCGTTCGACCAGCCGTTCCCGGACGGCGTGCGCTACGTCGCGATCTACTCGCGCAGCGACGGCATCGTCCACTGGCGGGCGTGCCTGGACCCCGACGCCCAGCACGTCGAGATCGAGGCCAGCCACATCGGCATGGCGGTCAGCCTGCAGGCCTACCGGGCGGTGGCCGCCGCGTTGCAGCCGCCGGCGGCCGACGACGCGTTCGAGCCCGTACGGCTCGCCGCCTAGCTTCCGGCGCGCTCCAGCAGCGCCACGCATTCGATGTGCGGCGTCTGCGGGAACATGTCCACCGGCCGGACGCGGCGCAGCGCCCAGCCCGCCTCCGCCAGCTGGGCCGCGTTGGGGGCGAGCGTGGTGGGATTGCAGGAGACGTAGACGATCCGCCGCGGCGCCGCCTCGACGATCCGGCGGACGACCTTCTTGGACAGCCCCGCCCGCGGCGGGTCGACCACCAGGACCTCGGGGCGCCCCGCCCGGGCCACCAGCTCGCGCAGGGCCAGGCGCACGTCGCCGGCGTAGAAGCTGGCGTTGTCGACCTCGTTGCGGCGGGCGTTCTCGATGGCGTCGGCCACCGCGGACTCGACGATCTCCAGCCCGAACAGCGCGGCGGCCCGCGGAGCCAGCGTCAGCCCCACGGTCCCGATGCCGCAGTAGAGGTCGAACACGCGCTCGAACCCCCGCAGGTCGGCGTACTCCCCGGCCAGCCCGTACAGGCGCTCGGCCATCTCCGTGTTGGTCTGGAAGAACGCCTCGGGCGAGATGCGCAGGCGCAGCCCGGCCAGCTCCTCCTCCAGGTGCGCGGCGCCGGCGACCAGCTCGGTCTCGCCGCCGGCCGTGGTCTCCCCCATGCTCTCCGTGCGCGTCCACCACACGCCGTCGGCGCCGGCCTCCGCGGCCAGCGCGTCGGCGCGCAGGTCGCCCGGCGAGGTGATCAGCCGCACGTGCAGCTGCCCGGTGCGCCGACCCTCGCGCACCACCAGGTTGCGCAGCAGGCCCGTGTGCTCGCGACGATCGTAGGCCGGCAGTCCCTCGTCCCGGCACCAGGCCAGCACCCGGTCGCGGGCGGCGTTGCCGGGCTCCGAGGCCAGCCGGCAGTCGTCCAGCGGCTCGATCACGTCGAAGCGCCCGGGCGCGTGGAAGCCGCACACCAGCTGGCCGGAGTCGTCGCGGCCGAACGAGTACTCGAGCTTGTTGCGGTAGCGCCACGTCTGCTCCGCGGGCACGATCGGCTCCAGCGCGAAGCCCTCCAGGCGCCCGATCCGCCGCAGCGCGTCCTCGACCTGGCCCTGCTTGGCCTCCAGCTGGCGCTCGTAGCGCAGCTCCTGCCAGGGCGCGCCGGGGTGGTCGGCGACCGGTGGGACCCGGTCGGGACCGGGCTCGAGCAGCTCCTCGGCGCGGGCCTCGGCGTAGGCTCGGCGGCCGCGCGTGACGCGGGCCCGGACGCGGTCACCCGGGAACGCGCCCGTGACGAACACGACGTATCCGTCCAGCCGGGCCACGCCGGCGCCGCCGTAGGCGAGCGACTCGACCCGCAGCTCGAGCTCGGCCCCGCGCTGCGGGCGGATGCGGGCGGTGGCCTCCACGCGACCAGGATGGCAGGCCGCGAGCAGCGGCCCGAGCGGGGGCTAGCCCAGTGCCTTCTCGATCGCGCCGAGCACCGACTTGCGGTTGGCGTTGCGGCGCTCGTAGTCGCGGACCTTGCGCAGCTGCGCGGGGGTGAGGTCGCTCAGGCGCTCGGTGACCTGCGCGGCGGTGAGGTCGTCGTAGTTCGAGATCGGGAACGAGCCGGTGCCGGTGGCGCGGCGCACCCGATCGACCTCGCGCAGCGCGCGGTCCGTCGCCTTGCCCGTGACCGCCCGCCGGGCGGTGTCGAGCTGGCCCCGGCTGCGACCGAGCAGCTGCTCGATGTCGGCCAGGACGTCCTCGGTCTGCTTGCGCCCTCGGCGCAGGATCTCGACCAGCAGCTCGTTGGCGTCGCTGCGGGTCATGCGCCCGCGCCTAACGGCGTCGTCGAGCGACTCCTGGAGGCGATCGCGGGTCACCACCACCCCGCGCCCGAGGACCTCGAACACCTGCTGAACGGGACGCGTGGTATCGCTGGCGGCCGCGGCGCTCGAGCGCCGCTGCGCGGTCGAGCGCGAGGAGCGGGCCCGGGTGGAGGAGGACTTCCGGGGCGCGCTCGAGCGGCGCGCACCGGACCGGCTGCGGGCGGATTGCCTCTTCGGCTGCGGCATGGTCGGGCTCCCTCCTCGGATCGACGGCGGCGAGGCTATCGCACGGCCGTCCACGTCCCGGGGCGTGCATACCCGAACGGTTCAAACTGGAAAACCGGCCGCCGCTCCGGTAAACGGTTCCGTCCGCGGGAGCAGCGGGCTCCCAGGAGGGGCAGGGGTCGGATGCGGAAGTGGGTCGTCGCAACGTGCTGTGCGCTCGCCGCGCTGGCGAGCGCGGCGCCCGCGCACGCGCAGCTGCCCTACGGGAACGGGCCGCAGTGGAGGACCGATCCGGGCCAGGTTCCCAACGACCTGGACGGCGCCGGCAACACGTTCAAGTTCGCGGCCACCCCGGAGGACAACAACTTCCCGGTCAACCAGCAGCAGTCGGAGCTGTGCGGGGTCCGCGGCGGCTGGATCGCCGACGCCCACGCCAGCTACGCCTTCTCGGCCTGTCCCCCGGATCCGGGCGGGACGCGCACCGTGAACACGGCTTGGACGGTCACCACCGGCCGGCCCGACGTCTCGATCGCGGTCCTGGACTCGGGCATCGAGTGGAACGACCTGGGCGCGATGGAGGACCTGCGCCACAAGGTCCGCCTGAACACCGGCGAGCTGCCGCCGCCCAACGTCGACGGCCCGTCGCAGGACCCGTACGTGAACTGCGACGACCTGAAGGGCAAGCCGGCCGGGACGTATGACCTCAACGGCGACGGCGTGGTCAACGTGTCCGACTACGCCTGCGACTCTCGGGTAAGCGCCGACCCACCACACGGCTCCGGAGCCACCTACCCCGCCGACTGGTCTGACGCCTTCGCCCGGGGCAAGCCGGTGCTCGATCCGGAGGACATCATCATCGCGTTCTCCGACGGAACCGACGCCGACCACAACGGCTACGTGGACGACATCGCCGGCTGGGACTTCCTGGACGACGACAACGACCCCTTCGACGACGTCCAGTACGGGCACGGGACCGGCGAGGCGAAGAACTCGAGCGCCGAGGCCAACAACGGTGGCCAGACCGGCAGCTGCCCCAACTGCATGGTGATCCCGCTGCGGGTGGGCGACTCGTTCGTGGCCGACGAGAACCGCTTCGCCGCGGCCGCGCTGTACGCCACCGACAACGGGGCCCTGGTCATCCAGGAGGCGCTGGGGACGCTGAACAACTCCAAGCTGGGCCGCGACGCCGTCGACTACGCCTACCGCCACGGCGTGACCGTCATCGCGTCGGCGGCCGACGAGGCCGCGCAGCATCACAACTACCCGTCGTCGTTGCCGCACACGATCGTGGTCAACTCGGTGCGCAACTACGACGCCTCGACCGAGGCGCCCAAGTCGTACCTGCGCTTCAACGGCTGCACGAACTTCTCCTCGAAGATCACGGTGGCGATCCCCAGCACCAGCTGCTCGTCCAACGCCACCGGGATCGCGGCGGGGATCGCCGGGCTGGTGTACAGCGCGGCGCTGAACGCGCACGACTCCAACCGGCTCGGCCGCGACACCGCCGACTGCAACCCGCTGAGCCCGCGGGCCTGCTACGTCACGCCCAACGAGGTGCGCCAGCTCATGGCCTCGGGACAGGTGGGCCCAACCCCCCAGTCCGAC
>VAXS01000262.1 GCA_005883255.1 Actinomycetota bacterium
ATGGAGGTGCTGGCCGACCTGATCGACCGCTCGTCGGTGGGCGGCGGCACGTTCGACCTGGGCTCGGCCTGCTTCGACATGACCCGCGTGCTCACCGGCCAGCTCGACGCCTACGTCGAGCCGGGGCCGCGACTGGTCCAGGAGGTCCCGGGCATGCGGGAGGCGTTCGAGCGGGTGGGAGGCGGCGCCGTCCTCAACAACTCGCCCTACGACCTGGCGGCCGCCTGGCGGTGCCTGGTGGAGGGCGGCGCTGTGGTGTCCGACGCGGCCGGGCGACCGCTCCATGAGCGCCCGATCCTGGGCTCGAGCCCCGAGTTCCAGATGTCGCTGATCGTGGCGTCCAACCCCGAGCTGCACGCCCAACTCGTGGACGAGGTGGACCGCGGCGTGGCGCGACTTCTGAGCCTCCGGCCATAATCCGCGCGCCGTGCTCCAACCCGTATCGGTCGGCCACAAGAATCTCTCCGACTACACCCACATAGTCGGCTGGCCGTTGATCGACGAGATCCGGGAGCTGTCGGCGCCCCTGGCCGGGCTCCGCGTCCTGCACCTGTCGGCCACCGCCTTCGGGGGCGGGGTGTCGGAGATCCTGTACACACTGGCGCCGCTCATGCGGGACGTGGGCCTGGAGTGCGACTGGCAGGTCATCTACGGGCGCGAGGAGTTCTTCAACGCCACCAAGCTCATGCACAACGCGCTCCAGGGGAGCCCGCAGGACCTCACCGACGAGCAGTGGGCCACCTGGCTGCAGTACAACGAGATGAACGCGCGCGAGCTCTCCGAGGACTGGGACGTGATCATCGTCCACGACCCCCAGCCGGCGGCGGTGATCTCGTTCGTCCCCGAGAAGGCGCGCTCCTGGGTGTGGCAGTGCCACATCGACCTCTCCACGCCCAACCAGGCCACGCTGGCCCACCTGCTCCCGCACCTCGAGCACTACCCCACGTCGCTGTTCCACCTCGAGGGCTACGTGCCCGACGGGATGAACGGCCGCGTGCACGTGGTCCCGCCAGCGATCGATCCGCTGGCCCCGAAGAACATGGCGCTCTCGCCCGACGACGCGGTGTACGTCTGCAACCAGTTCGGGCTGGACGTGGACCGGCCCCTGGTCTGCCAGGTGTCGCGCTTCGACCCCTGGAAGGACCCGCTGGGCGTGATCGACGCCTACCGGCTGGTCAAGGGCGAGTTCCCCGAAGTGCAGTTGGCGCTGGTGGGGGCGATGGCCGCCGACGACCCGGAGGGCTGGGACTTCTTCAACGCCACGATCGCCCACGCCGAGGGCGACCCCGACATCCACATCCTCAACAACTTCAACAACGTCGGGTCGGTGGAGGTCAACGCCTTCCAGTCCCACTCCGACGTGCTGGTGCAGAAGTCCACGCGCGAGGGGTTCGGGCTCACCGTGTCCGAGGCCATCTGGAAGGCGCGGCCGATGGTGGCCGGGAACGTCGGCGGAATACCCCTCCAGATCAAGGACGGGGAGTCCGGGTACCTGGTGGAGACCGTGGAGGAGTGCGCGGAGCGGATCGGCGGCATCCTGCGCGATCCCGGGCTGGGCATCGACCTGGGGAAGCGGGGCAAGGAGCACGTGCGCGCGCACTTCCTGATGCCCCGTTTGGTGCGAGACTGGCTACGCATCTTCGGCCAGGAGTCGACATGAGCGACGAGAACCCCCTGGTGCTGGTCTCCAACCGGGGGCCCGTGACCTTCGAGGACGGCGGCATGCGCCGCGGGACCGGCGGACTGGTCACCGCGCTGACCGGCCTGGCGTCGCATCGCGACGCGATCTGGATCGCCTCGGCGCTGACCGAGGACGACGTGGAGGTCTCGGAGGAGCGGGGCGGGCGCCCGTTCAAGGTCGAGGCGCCGGACGGGGGTACTTACCGGATCCGCCTGGTGGCCTCGGACGCCGACGCCTACGAGCGCTTCTACTCGATCTTCGCCAACCCGATGCTGTGGTTCATCCAGCACTACCTGTGGGACCTCTCGAAC
>VAXS01000263.1 GCA_005883255.1 Actinomycetota bacterium
TTCGTGGGCGCCGGCCACGACGTGGCGATCGCCAACTCCCGCGGGCCTGAGAGCCTCTCCGGCCTGGTCGGCGAGCTGGGCGACCGGGCGCACGCCGCCACCGTCCACGACCGGACGCCATGAGGGCGGTCCAGGCCCTCACTCGCCCGCCGGCCGAGCGCACCCGCTGGATCGCGCTCGTGGTCCTGTGCGCCGGCATGCTCATGATCGTCCTCGACGCGACGATCGTGAACGTCGCGCTGCCCTCGATCCAGGGCGACCTCGGCTTCAGCCAGGCCAACCTGGCCTGGGTGGTCAACGCCTACCTGATCGCCTTCGGCGGCCTGCTGCTGCTGGCTGGCCGCCTGGGCGACCTGATCGGGCGCCGCCGTGTGTTCATGGTCGGCCTGGCCGTGTTCACGGGCGCCTCGCTGCTGTGCGGGCTGGCCCAGAGCCAGGCGCTGCTGATCGGCGCCCGGTTCGTGCAGGGCGTCGGCGGCGCGATGACCTCCGCGGTGATCCTGGGAATGATCGTGACGATGTTCCGCGAGCCGCGGGAGCAGGCCAAAGCGATCGGCGTCTACAGCTTCGTGGCCTCCGCCGGCGGCTCGATCGGGCTGCTGGCCGGCGGCGTGCTTACCCAGGCGATCAACTGGCACTGGATCTTCTTCGTCAACCTGCCGATCGGCGCGGCCACGGCGCTGCTGGCGGCCCGGCTGGTCGACGACGACGAGGGGATCGGCCTGCGGCAGGGCGCCGACGTGCTGGGCGCGGTCCTGGTCACCGGCGCGCTGATGCTCGGCGTCTACACCATCCTCGAGGCGGGTCACTACGGCTGGACGTCGGCCCACACGGTGGGCTTCGGCTCCGGCGCCGTGGCTCTGCTCGGCGCCTTCGTCCGGCGCGAAGCGAGCACGGCCAATCCGCTGGTGCCGCTGCGGATCTTCCGCTCGCGCAACGTGACGGGGGCCAACGTGGTGCAGGCCCTGTTCGTGGCCGGGATGTTCGGCATGTTCTTCCTGGGCGCGCTCTACCTGCAGCGCGTGCTGGGCTACGACGCCCTCCAGGTCGGCCTGGCCTTCCTGCCCGTGACGCTGGTGATCGGCACGCTCTCGCTGGGCTTCTCGGAGCGCCTCACCATGCGCTTCGGCCCTCGGACGACGCTGATCCCCAGCCTGGTCCTGATCGCGTCCGCCCTGGCGCTGTTCTCCCGCGTGCCCGTGGACGGGAGCTACGCGCGGGACGTCCTCCCGGTGATGGTGCTGCTGGGGACCGGCGCGGGCCTGGCGTTCCCGTCGCTCATGACGCTGGCCATGTCGTCCGCGACCCGCAGCGACTCCGGACTGGCCTCCGGCCTGGTCAACACCACGCTCCAGGTGGGCGGGGCGATCGGCCTCGCCGTGCTCGCCACCCTGGCCACCACCCGCACCGACCACCTGCTCGCCGCCGGCCACTCCACCGCGTCGGCGCTCACCGGCGGCTACCACCTCGCCTTCCTCATCGGCGTGGGCCTGGTGGTGGCGGCCATCGGCGTCGCGCTCACGGTCCTGAGACCGCAGGCCGCGGTGGAGGTGGCCGAGCCCGAGCCCGAGCTCGAACCCGCTTACTCCGAGGCCGCCTAGCGCTTGGCGTACTCGCCGAACTCGCCGAAGTCGACCATGACGCACGGCTCGTCGCCCACCACCTCGGCGTCGTGCCCGGGCGGGATGGCGAAGACCTGGTTGGGGCCGACCTCCTCTTCGCTGCCGCTGTCCATGAACACCTTCATCCGGCCGGAGAGCACGTAGCCGAGGTGCGACACCTGGCAGGAGTCGGTCTGGGCGATCGGCTTGATGTTCTCCGACCAGCGCCACCCGGGCTCGAAC
>VAXS01000115.1:0-11000 GCA_005883255.1 Actinomycetota bacterium
GTTCAAGCACGTCCCCGTGCAGGACAAGAGCGCCCGCGACTCGCTGCAGACGTTCACGGGCGGGAAGGGCGACGTGCTCATCTCCTACGAGAACGAGGCGATCACCGCCCAGCAGAAGGGCCAGTCGCTGGACTACGTGATCCCCGACCAGACGATCCTGATCGAGAACCCGATCGCGGTGGTCAAGGACTCCAAGGACCCAACCAAGGCCAAGGCGTTCCTGGCCTACGTGCACACGCCGGCGGCCCAGCGGATCTTCGCCGCCAAGGGCTACCGGCCGGTGGTGTCGTCGCTGGTCGACCCGAAGCGGTACCCGACTCCGCCGGGCCTGTTCACCATCGCCAAGCTCGGCGGCTGGAAGACGGTGAGCAAGGAGTTCTTCGACCCCGACAAGGGCAAGGTGGCCGAAATCGAGCGCAAGCAGGGTGTCTCCACCGGCTGACGCCGCCGCCGTTCCGGTCGCGCGCCGGGTGTCGCGGGGGCTGGCCCCCGCGCGCCCGGCCGTGGCCGGCGCGCTGGCCAGCGCCTACCTGAGCCTGGTGGTCCTGCTGCCGCTGGCGGCGGTGGCCGCGCGCGCCACCGACGGCGGCGTGGGCGCCTTCTGGCACGCGGTCACGGCCCCCGAGGGCCGGGCGGCGATCGAGCTCACGGTGGCGCTGGCGGCGATCGTGGTGGTGATCAACGCGCTGGCCGGCACGCTGATCGCCTGGGTGCTGGTGCGCGACGAGTTCCCGGGCAAGCGGCTGGTCAACGCGATCATCGACCTGCCGTTCGCGCTGCCCACGATCGTGGCCGGGCTGACGCTGCTGGCGCTGTATGGGCCCAAGGGCCCCCTGGGCGTGGACGTGGCGTTCACCCGCGTGGGCGTGGGCCTGGCCCTGCTGTTCGTCACGCTGCCGTTCGTGGTGCGCTCCGTACAGCCCGTGCTCATGGAGCTGGACCGCGAGGCCGAGGAGGCGGCCGCCTCGCTGGGCGCCCGGCCGCTGACCGTGTTCCGGCGGATCGTGCTGCCCAGCCTCCGGCCGGCGATCGCCTCGGGCTGCGGCCTGGCCTTCGCCCGGGCGCTGGGCGAGTTCGGGTCGGTGGTTCTGCTCTCGGGCAACATCCCGTTCCGGACCGAGGTGGCGTCGGTGTTCGTGTTCGGGCGCGTGGAGAGCGACGACGTCCACGCCGCGGCCGCGGTGTCCGTGGTGCTGCTGGCGGTCTCGCTCGCCCTGCTGCTGGGGATCGGCCTGGCCACGTCCTGGAGGGATCGCCGTGTCCGCTAGGACGTCGCGGCTGGGGCTGCGCACGGTGGCGCTGGGCTACCTGGCGGCGCTTTTGGTGGCGCCGGTGGGGATGGTCTTCTATCGCGCCTTCGAGCACGGGTTCGCGGCCGCCTGGCACGCGGTGACCACGCCCGACGCGCTGCACGCCTTCTGGCTGACGGTGCTGATGGTGGCGATCGCGGTGCCGGCCAACGCGGTGTTCGGGGTGGGTGCGGCGCTGGTGATCGTCCGCGGGCGATTCCGGGGGCGCGCGCTGCTGGGCGCGCTGATCGACCTGCCGTTCGCGGTCTCGCCGGTGGTGGTGGGCCTGGCGCTGATCCTGGTGTACGGGCGCGACGGCTGGCTCGGCGGCTGGCTGACCGACCACGGGATCCGCGTCATCTTCTCCACGCCGGGCATCGCGCTGGCCACGATCTTCGTCTCGCTGCCGTTCGTCGCCCGCGAGGTCGTGCCGGTGCTGCGCGAGATCGGGACCGACCAGGAGCAGGCCGCGCACACCCTCGGCGCCTCCGGCTGGCAGACGTTCTGGCGGGTGACGCTCCCGGCGATCCGCTGGGGCCTGGCCTACGGGGTGATCCTCACCACGGCCCGGGCGCTGGGCGAGTTCGGGGCGGTGAGCGTGGTGTCGGGCAAGCTGGCCGGCCAGACCCAGACGCTGACCCTCTTCGTGGAGGACCGCTTCCAGTCCTTCGACCTCACCGGCGCCTACGCGGCGGCCGTGGTGCTGGCCGCGCTGGCGGTCGCGGTGATCGGCGTCCTCACCCTGCTGGATCGACGGAGGGCGCCCTGATGGCGATCGAGGTGCATGGCGTGACGAAGCGCTTCGGGGAGTTCACGGCGCTCGACGAGGTGTCGCTGGCGGTGGCCGACGGCTCGCTGACCGCGCTGCTGGGCCCCAGCGGCGGCGGGAAGTCGACGCTGCTGCGGGTGATCGCCGGGCTGGAGGAGCCCGACGCGGGTGAGGTCCGCATCGCCGGCCGCTCGATGGACGGCGTCCCGCCCCAGCGGCGGGGGGTGGGGCTGGTGTTCCAGCACTACGCGCCCTTCCGCCACATGACGGTGCGCGACAACGTGGCCTTCGGCCTGCGGGTGCGCAAGCGCCCGCGCGACGAGGTCCGGGCCCGGGTGACGGAGCTGCTCGAGCTGGTCCACCTGTCCGGCCTGGCGGACCGCTATCCCGCCCAGCTCAGCGGGGGACAGCGCCAGCGGATGGCGCTGGCCCGGGCGCTGGCCGTGGAGCCGCGGGTGCTGCTGCTGGACGAGCCGTTCGGCGCGCTGGACGCGCGCGTGCGCCGCGAGCTGCGCGACTGGCTGCGCCGCCTGCACGACGAGATGCACGTGACCACGATCTTCGTCACCCACGACCAGGAGGAGGCGATGGAGCTGGCCGAGCAGATCGTGGTGGTCAACGAGGGCCGGGTGGAGCAGGCCGGGCGCCCCGCCGACCTCTACGAGCGGCCCGCCAACCCCTTCGTGATGAGCTTCGTGGGGCCGGTCAACCGCCTGGGGGAGACCTGGGTGCGCCCGCACGACGTGGAGCTCATGCGCGACCCGCGCGAGGGGAGCGTGGAGGCGCTGGTGGACCGGGTGGTGCGACTGGGCTTCGAGGTCCGCGTGGCGCTGACGCTGGCCGACGGCACCTCCCTCTCGGCGCAGGTCACCCGGGCCGAAGTGGAGGACCTCGAGCTCGAGGAGGGCCAGATCGTGCACGTCCGGTCGCACCGTTCCACGGTCTTCGCGGCCTAGCTGCGCCACAATCCCGCCGTGCGCATCTCGGCCAAGACCGACTACGCGGTGCGCGCCGCCGCCGAGCTGGCCGCCCTCGCCGACGAGTGGCCGGTGAAGGCCGAGCGCATCGCCGAGGCGCAGGGGATCCCGGTCGCCTTCCTGGAGAACATCCTGGGCCAGCTGCGCCAGGCCGGGATCGTGGACAGCCGCCGGGGACCCGAGGGCGGCTTCCTGCTCGCCCGCGCGCCCGACCGGATCTCGATCGCCGACGTCATCCGGGCGATCGACGGACCGCTGGCCGGGGTGAGCGGAGAGCGCCCGGAGACGCTCGAGTACGAGGGCGCCGCCGCCCCGTTGCGCGAGGTCTGGGTGGCGGTGCGGGCCAGCCTGCGGGCGATCCTGGAGCACACCACCCTGGCCGACCTGGCCGCCGGCGAGCTGCCCGACGCGGTGGTCCGCTCCACGCGGGACCCCGACGCCTGGGTCACGCGCGCCCCGCGCGACTAGGCCTTGCGGCCGCCCACGAACTGAGTGAGGCCGGTCCGCCGCTGGCGCACGTCGCGGAAGCCACGGACCTTCAGCGCGCCGGTGATCTCGTCGGTCCCGAAGATCCGCATCCCGCTGCCGGCGCCCACGGCGCCCGCCGCGAGCCGCAGCGGCAGCGTGCGCGTCGTAGAGGAGGTGAAGATCGCCACGCGCCCGCCCGGCGTGAGCACGCGGGCGAAGTGATCGAGCGCCGTGAACGGGTCGTCGAACAGGTGCAGCGCGGCGAAGCAGCACACGCCGTCGAAGCTGGCGTCGCGGAACGGGAGCGCGACCGCGTCGCCGCGGACGTAGGCAACGTTGTTGAAGGGCTCCGGCGTGTCGCCGATCGCCCGGGCCAGCATCGTCTGCGACGCGTCGATCCCCACCGCCAGCCCGGTGTCGCCCACCGTGCGCCCGAACTCGCGGGTGAAGTTCCCCGGCCCGCAGGCCACGTCCAGCACTCCGTCGCCTGGCGACAGGGCCAGGAGCAGGCGGGCGATGCGGTGCTCCTCGGCCATGCTGGGACCGAGCACGCCCTTGACCGCCCGCCCCAGCGCCGGCCGCCACCAGCGCTCGTAGATCGCGGGGAGCGCTGTGGTCAGCATCAGCCGCTGCGCCGGCCCGGTCGGCGCCGGCGCGTCGTCGCCGCCGATCAGGTCGAGGTAGCCGTGCCGCGTGGCGCCGGCGACGCCGTCCGGGCGCGCGGCGAGATCGAGCAGCGCCAGCGTCCGCTCGATCGCGGCGGGGACCGTGGCGCTCAAGGACGCCGGCCGGTGAGCGAGGGAAGGGGATCGAGGTCGTCCACGTCGACCTCGCCGCGCGTCTCGCCGTCGTAGCCCAGGCGCGTGAGGCGGTCGATCTCGCGCTCGCCCTCGACGCGCGCGGGGTGGTCGGGCTCAAGGCCGCGGATCAGCTTGGCGATCCGGTTGCGCAGCTGCAGCGCGAAGTGGGGGGTGGAGGCGCCCATCAGCTGGCGGACGTCCTCCACAGTCACGGGACGGTCCGGCCGGAGGCGGGCGGGATGCTCGGCTTCGCTCACGATGCGGGCTGGGACGATCCCCCGGAGCCGCTCACCGGGACGATCTCGAGCAGCGAGTCTATCCGCGACTGGTCGGCCAGCGAGATCGCGCCCTGGTCGCCGATCAGCCAGCCGTGGTTGTAGACGCCGCGGACCGGGTCCTTCTGGTAGCCGGGCTGGATGTCGAGCAGGTACTGGACCAGCGGGATCGGCAGCTTGCCGCCCTGGGTGAGGAGCAGCGGGCCGTAGGTGCCGGTGGCCGAGAGCGGCGCCGCCGCCGCCGCGTCCAGCGGCCGCGACTGGTTGGCGAACACCAGGCCGTGGCCCGGGTCGACGACCCCCCAGCCGAAGGTGCCGTCCACATAGCGGGCGAAGGCGATCGCGTTGGCGACCGGGTCGGGCCCGGCGATCCGCCGTACGGTCCCCAGCCGCCGCAGCTGCGGCATCACCTTGTCGGAGATCGCGCTGGTGGGCCCCAGCAGGTAGATCTTGGGCTGCTGGTGGGCCTGGAGCGCGGCCACCGTGTCCGGGGGGACCCGGTCCTTGGTCACGTACAGGACGGGGTCGCCCGACTTCGCCGCCCAGGCCGCGGCCGGCATGGCGAACCCGGCGTTCTCGGCCGTCGTGACGATCACCGTGTCGCTGGGGCGCCCGGCCGCCGCCGTCTGGAAGCGGTCCACCTGGCGGGCCAGCGCGAACGGGGTGGCGCCGCTCAGCCGGAGGGTCTTGTACCCGCCGGGCTTGGCCACCCGGCCCACGCCGATCACCTGCACGCCGTCGGCGGGCTTGCTGCCCGTGGGATCCAGGGCGCTCAGCGCGCTGGAGCTGGCCGCCGGCAGGCCGCTGGCGACGGCGAGCAGGATGGGCGCCCGGACCGGCGGGCTCATCAGGACGGAAGCCGCCACCCCCGCCTGCCAGTTGCCCGAGTCCACCAGGGTCACCGCGGTCGGGCGGGTGGTGGCCGACGTGCCGGAGTACACCGCCCGGGACACGCCGGCGGCGTCGGCGGTGGGGTCGCCGCCGCCCACGCGCGTGGTGTTCTTGGTGGCGAACAGCGGGAAGCCCAGCTCGCGCGCCGCCGACGACTGGCCGCCGGTCTTCCCGATGACCGGCCCCCCGGTGGGGCCGCTGCCGGCGGACCGGCCGCAGCCCGCCGCCGCCAGGCCCGCGCACAGCAGCGCGGCGACGAGCAGCGAGAGGACGAGGCGGTGGCGCGCCATCGGAGCGCGGACGATACCGCCGGGCGTCGGGTGCCCGCGCCGGCCGAACGCCGGTCGTCGGCGCTCGGCGCCGCCCCTCCGCCGGCGGCCCGCCTCGCCCCCAACTGACGGGTGCGTCAGTTCGCCCCCCGGCGGGGTACACTGGCCATTGGTTGACTGGTCAGTCAAGGAGCTCCGCATGGACTTTCGCCTGAACGACGAGCAGCTCGAATTCCAGCGCCACTGCCATCGCTTCGCGGCGGAGGTGATGCGCCCGGTCGCCCCCTACCACGACCGCGAGCAGGCGGTCCCCTGGGACGTCATCCGGGAGGCCCGTAAGTGGGACCTGCACGGCCTCGACCTGCTGCAGAAGATGGCCACCGACTCGCACGGCCTGTTCTCGGTCATCTACGCCGAGGAGCTGCACTGGGGCTGCGCGGGGATCGCGCTCGCCATCCAGGCCTCGTCGCTGGCCGCCGCGGGGATCGCCGCCTCCGGCACCCCGGAGCAGATCGGCCGCTGGCTGCCCGAGTGCTACGGCATCGGCGACGAGATCAAGCTCGGCGCCTATGCCGTGACCGAGCCCCAGGCCGGCTCCGACGTCAAGTCCCTGCGCACCACCGCCAAGCGCGACGGCGACGAGTGGGTGCTCAACGGGACCAAGGTCTTCATCTCCAACGGCGGCATCGCCGACGTCACCGTGGTGGTGGCCACCGTCGACCCCGACCTGGGCCACCGTGGGCAGGCGTCGTTCGTCGTGCCCAAGGACACCCCGGGCTTCCGCATGGGCAAGAAGGAGGACAAGCTCGGGATCCGCGCCTCGCAGACCGCCGAGATCGTCCTCGAGGACTGCCGCGTGCCCATGGAGAACCTGCTGGGCGGGCTGGACAAGCTCGAGCGCAAGCTGGAGCGGGCGCGCAGCGGGCAGAGCAGCGGGTCCTCCGGCGCGCTGGCCACCTTCGAGGTCACCCGGCCGTTCGTGGGCGGCTCGGCGATCGGCATCGCCCGCGCCGCCTACGAGTGGACGCTGGACTGGCTGGAGGGGCGGGAGTACGAGGGCGAGCCGCTGCTCGATCAGCAGCGCGTGCAGCAGGTCATCGCCGACGTGGCCACCGAGATCGAGGCCGCCCGCCTGCTGGTGTGGCGCGCCGCCTGGATGGGTCGCAACGGCATCCCGATGACCGGCGGGCAGGGCTCGATGAGCAAGCTGAAGGCGGGCGACGTGACGATGTGGGCCACCACGGCGCTCATGGACCTGGTCGGGCCGGAGGGCGCGCTCACCGATCACCCGCTGGAGAAGTTCTTCCGGGACGCCAAGATCTACCAGCTGTTCGAGGGCACGGCCCAGGTGCAGCGCCTGGTCGTCTCCCGGATGCAGGTGGAGGAGCGCCGGCGCACGCTCGACGAGGCCGCCGAGGTCGTCGCCGACGTGGCCGAGAAGTCCCGGGCGGCCGCGGCCGCCTAGGCTTGACGGGTGGCCGTCTCCAGCCGCAACCGCGTCACGATCGAGGTCGATCGCCAGCTCTGCTACGGGTTCGGCGACTGCGTGGACACCGCCCCAGCGGTGTTCGCGCTCGACGACGAGGACGTCTCGGTGGTGATCGACCCCGACGGGGCGCCGCTGGACGACATCGTGGAGGCCGCGCAGAACTGCCCGGTGGACGCCATCGTGATCCTCGACGAGGACGGCGAGCAGATCTATCCGTAGCGTCCTCCGGCCAGGCCGCCCGCCGCCGTCGGCTACGCTTGACCGGAACCCTCGAACGTCCCTGGAGGATCACAGATGCCAGGCCTCGCCGGCCGCATGTCCACCGTCGTCAAGGCGAAGATCTCCAAGCTGCTGGACCGCGCGGAGGATCCCGCCGAGACCCTCGACTACAGCTACAACAAGCAGCTCGAGCTGCTGCAGAACGTCAAGAAGGGGCTGGCCGACGTGGTCACGTCCAAGAAGCGGATGCAGCTGCAGTCCAAGAGCCTCGAGCAGAACGTCGTCAAGCTCGACACCCAGGCGCGTCAGGCCGTGGCCGCCGGGCGCGAGGACCTGGCCCGGGCCGCGCTGGAGCGCAAGCAGGTCATCCAGACCGAGCTGCAGGGCCTCGACCAGCAGGTGGCCGAGCTCGAGCAGCAGCAGGAGCAGCTCACCGAGAACGAGAAGAAGCTGCGCGCCAAGATCGAGGCCTTCCGGACCAAGAAGGAGGTCGTCAAGGCCCAGTACTCGGCCGCCGAGGCGCAGGTGCGGATCTCGGAGGCCGCCACCGGCGTCGGCGAGCAGATGGCCGACGTGGGCCTGGCCATGCAGCGCGCGGTGGACAAGACGGAGAACATGCGCGCCCGGGCGTCGGCGGTGGACGAGCTGGAGAAGGCGGGCACCTTCGAGGACATCACCCAGCTGGGCCAGGGCGGCGGCGACGACGAGATCGACCGCCAGCTCAAGGAGCTGACCAGCTCGGGCGCGGTGGACGACGAGCTGGCCAAGATCAAGTCCGAGGTGGGCAGCGGACCCGCGCCGCAGGCGCTCGAGTCGGGGGAGGAGCAGGGCTCGCAGGAGCAGGCCCGGTGATCGTGCGGATCGCGACCGAGGGCCAGTACGACCTGGACGACGGCGAGGCGGACAGGCTCAACGAGCTCGACAACGCGGTGGTGGCGGCCGTCGAGGCCGGCAACGAGGACAACTTCCACCAGCTGTACGGCCAGATGATCGAGCTGGTGCGCGACCGCGGCCGCCCGGTGCCCGACGAGGAGCTGGTGGAGTCCGAGGTGATCCTCCCGCCGCCGGACCTCTCGTTCGGCGAGGCCGGCCAGCAGTTCAGCGGCGACGGGATCCTGCCCGGCTAGGCGCTAGGAGCGGACCTTGCGCGTGCGGGCCCGCTCCTCCTGGCGGGCCACGACCGTCTCGATCAGGCGCAGGATCTCGGGCGCGCCCTCGGCCTTGGCCTGGCCGTGCTCGAAGGCGTCGCGCCACTGGCGCACGTGGCCCTCGGTGGCCAACTCGTTGAAGTGCGAGCGGGAGATGGAGAGGCGCACCCGCGCGTCCGCCGCCACGTCCTTGCCCACCTTGGGTCCCGGCAGCTCCACGCGGTAGAGCTGCACGTCGCCCCTTCCCCGCAGCTCCAGCGCCACCACCAGCTTAAGCTGGGCCAGCGCCGGCACCTCCTCCAGGAACCGGCGGACGGCGGTCTCGATCAGGGAGCGGGTGTCCTTGCTGGCGGTCAGCGCCCGCTCAGATCTTGTGGCGCTGCAGGAGCTTGCGGCCGATGACCATGCGCTGGATCTCCGACGTGCCCTCGCCGATCAGCAGCAGTGGCGCGTCCCGGTAGAGCCGCTCGATCTCGTACTCCTTCGAGTAGCCGTAGCCGCCGTGGATGCGGAACGACTGCTCGACGCAGAAGCGCCCGGTCTCGGAGGCGAACAGCTTGGCCATCCCCGCCTCCAGGTCCGAGCGCTCGCCGGCGTCCTTCAGGCGAGCTGCCCGCATGGTCATCAGGCGCGCCGCCTCGACCTGGGTGGCCATGTCCGCCAGCTTGAACTCGATCGCCTGATGCTGGGCGATCGGCTTGCCGAACGTCTTGCGCTCCTGCGAGTAGCGCAGCGCCAGCTCCAGGGCGCGCTGGGCGATGCCCACGCCCCGGGCGGCCACGTTGACCCGGCCCACCTCGAGCGCGTCCATCATCTGGATGAAGCCCTGGCCCACGCCGGCCTCCTCGCCGCCCAGCACGTTCTCGGCCGGGCAGCGGTAGCCGTCGAACACCAGCTCGGTGGACTCGACTCCCTTGTAGCCCAGCTTCTTGATCTTGGGCGGCACGTCGAAGCCCTCGTAGTCGCCGGTGTTCTCGGAGACGCCGGGCTCCTTCTCGGCGATGAAGCAGGTCATGCCCTTGTAGGGCGGATCGGCCTTGGGGTCGGTCTTGGCCAGGACGAACACCACGCCGGCCAGCAGCCCGTTGGTGACCCACATCTTGGTGCCGTTGATCTCGTAGGCGCCGTCCACCTTGCGGGCGCTGGTCTTGATCGCCTGGACGTCGGACCCGGCCTCGGGCTCCGAGAGCGAGAAGGCGGCGCGCAGCTCGCCGGTGGCCATCCGCGGCAGGTAGCGGTCCCGCTGCTCGTCGGTCCCGAACTTCATCAGCAGGTAGGAGCCGATGAAGTGGGTGTTGACGATCCCGGAGATCGAGATCCACCCCCGCGAGAGCTCCTCCACGATCATCGCGTAGGTGGAGAGATCCAAGCCCATCCCGCCGTACTCCTCGGGAATGGTCACGCCGAACAGCCCGAGCTCCTTCATCTGCTCGACGATCGGCTCGGGGAACTCGTCCTCGTGGTCGTAGTGCTCGGCGTTGGGGAGGATCTGCTCGTCGACGAACTGGCGCACCATCTCGGTGATCGCCTTCTGCTCGTCGGTCTTCGCGAACGGTTCGGTGGTGACGGCCATGGACCTGAGGATATCCGTCCGGTCGTCTAGTGGGCGATGGCCACGCCGAGCCAGACGATGGCCAGCGACCCGACGAAGATCAGGCCGTCCAGGACGTGGCTCGCCGGCCGGCGGATGTGCCAGACCACCAGCGCCGTCACCACCGCCACCAGCCCCAGCTTGGTCTGCAGGTCGTGGTTGCCCCAGCGGTGGAAGTGGGCGGCCATGGCCGCGCCGGTGGCGATCAGGACGGCGATTGCGCCCAGCGTCCCGTAGCCGAAGCGGCGCGCGATGAGTCGCAGGTGCGCGCGCTCAGCGTCGCCCCGCAGGACCGGCACCACCGCGCTGGCCAGGAAGAGCTGCCCGCCGACGAAGAACGCCATCGCCACCAGGTGCAGCCAGCGGACGAGTTCCCACATGGGGCGCAGGCTAGCCTGCGCGGCCATGAACTTCGCCCGGGACGTCGTGGAGGCCGCGCCGGCGGGACGCCGGGCGCTGGTCACGATCTCCCGGGAGGGCGAGCGCCGCGAGTGGACCTTCGGCGAGGTGGCCGAGGGGTCGGCCCGCCTGGCCGGAACGCTGGCCGCGCGGGGCGTGCGGACGGGGGACGTGGTCATGACCCTGATGGGCAACCGGCCCGAGTGGGTGCTGGCGATGGTGGCCTGCTTCCGGCTCGGGGTCGTGGTCCTGCCCTGCACCGAGCAGCTGCGGGCCCGCGACCTGCGGCTGCGCCTGGAGGCGGCGCGACCGCGCATCGTGCTGGCGGACGAGCGCGACGTGGCCGAGCTCGAGCTGGCCAGGCCGGAGGCCGAGGTCCTGGTCATGCCGGACGACGGCCTGTTCGCCGCGCCGCC
>VAXS01000115.1:11028-27974 GCA_005883255.1 Actinomycetota bacterium
ACGCGTTCATCGCGCCCTGGCTCCGGGGCGCGGCGGCGCTGCTGCACGACGCGCGCTTCGAGCCGGGCGAGCGCCTGGAGCTGCTGGAGCGCGAGGGCGTGAACGTCCTGTGCATGGCGCCCACCGAGTACCGGGTGATCGCCCGGCGCGCGCGGCCGCGGCCGGTGGCGTCGCTGCGGGGACTGGTCGCTGCCGGCGAGGCGCTCGACGCCGAGGTCCTGGGCGCGTTCCACGAGGCCACCGGACTGTGGATCCGGGACGGCTACGGCCAGACCGAGACGGGTCAGCTCACCGGCAACCCGCCGGGCGCGCCGCCCCGGCCGGGGTCGATGGGTCGGTCGCTCCCCGGCGTGGCCCTGCGGGTGGAGGAGGGCGAGCTGGTGCTCTCCGATCCGGCCACCGACCCCACGTTCTTCCTGCGGTACCTGGGTGGGGACGACCGGGCGCCCGCGGCAGGGCCATGGCGGACCGGCGATCGGGTCCACGCCGACGAGGACGGCTACCTCCACTTCGAGGGGCGCGCGGACGACGTGATCATCTCCGCCGGCTACCGGATCGGCCCGTTCGAGGTGGAGTCGGCGCTGGCCGCGCACCCGGCGGTGGCCGAGGCGGCGGTGGTGGCCGCCCCGGACGCCGAGCGGGGCTCGGTGGTGCGGGCGATCGTGGTGGTCCGCGACGGCTACCGGCCCGGCGCGGCGCTGGCCCGGGAGCTGCAGGAGCACGTCAAGGCCGAGACCGCGCCCTACAAGTACCCCCGGCTCGTCGAGTTCGCGGACGAGCTGCCGAAGACCGCCAGCGGCAAGGTCAAGCGGGCCGAGTTGCGGGCCCGGCGCGGCTGACCTCGTCACCTGCGCCACGATCCCATCGGCGCGGTGGGGCCGGGCTCGGACCTCGCGCCCGGGCGGGGCGGCTCGGTGTGGTTTGCCGGCTCGCGCGGACGCATCGGGCGCGCCACCCGGTCCGGGCGGATGACGCTCTTCGCCCGCCCAGGTCAGCCGCGTGGGCGGCCTCGCGCCCGCGCCCGGCGGCGGCGTGTGGTCCACGGCGCCCGAGGGGGTGGGCCTGCTGAGCGCTATTTCGCGCCTGGACGCCTGTTGGGCACGCCTGCGCGGGCCTTCAAGCGCAGCGCGGAGCGCCCCGATCGGTCCCTGGAGGACCAATTCCGGTGTTCCGTGCGCTCACAGGTCTGCTCGCCGTCGCGGCCGCGACGCTGTTCCTGGCCGCCGGGGCCGGCGCGATCACCTGCGACCCGGGCCGCTGCGCCACCTTCTCGACCCCGGGCGCCACCGGCCCGGTGGTGGCCGGACCCGACGGGGCCCTGTGGTTCCTGGGCGACGGCTTCGTGGGCCGGATGGATCTGGCCGGGAACGTCACTCGCTTTCCCGCGCCGGTGGGTCCGGCCTCCGACCTGACCGTGGGGCCGGACGGGGCGCTCTACTTCACCGCCCAGGGCGTGGTGGGCCGGATGGGCACCGACGGCCAGTACACGGTTGCGCGCAGCGGCATCAACGGCGGCGCGATCGCCGCGTCGCCCGACGGCACCCTCTGGCTGGGCGGCCCCAACACACTGCTGCGCCTGCGCGACAGCGACGTGGTGGCGCGGGCCACCGGCGGCGTGAGCAACCTCAGCGTGGCCCAGGCCGGCGCCGCCCGGGCGGTCCCCGGTCCGACCATGATGGTGCGCGGACCCGACGGCAACATCTGGTTCCCCGAGGCCGGACGGGCCGCGATCGGGCGGCTGGCGGCGGACGGGACCGTGACCGACTTCCCGCTGCCCCCCGAGTTCGGCGCGCAGATCGGCGGCATCACGGCCGGACCCGACGGGGGAATCTGGTTCACGGCGCCGAACGGTTTCCGGGTGGGACGCCTGAGCAGCAAGGGCGAGTTCACCGCCTACCGCACCAGCTGGAACCCGTACGCGATCACCGCCGGACCCAGCCACGCGATCTGGTTCGCGATGACCGACCGGGGCCGCTGGACGATCGTCCGCATGGTTCCGGCCGGCTATATGTCCTACTGGCAGGTGCCCGGGCCGGTGCGGGGGATGGGCGTGGGCCCCGACGGCGCCGTGTACCTCACCAAGGACGGCTCGCTCGAGCGGATCCTGCCCTTCCTGGGCGCCTACCCGGTGCGAGGCCGCTCGCTGCCGATGGCGCCCCGAAGCCACGCCGTGACCATGCGCTTCTCCTGCTCCCAGTACGACCTCGTCTACTGCGCCGGGAGCGTGGTCGTGCGCTACGGGTCGCGCGTCGTGGGCACCGTTCCCTTCTCCCAGCGGGTCAACGACGCGCCCTCCACCCGGATGGTCCTCAACCGCTACGGGCAGGGGCTGGTGCGGCGGATGGGGCGCGTCCCGGTGGTGGCCACCCTCACGCAGCACGACGCGGGCGGGGCCACCCGCCAGACCAGCTTCGGCTACGTCCTGCGGCGCCGGTGACCAGGCGCCGACTCACCCTCGCCGCCCTGGGCGGGCTGCTCGCGCTCCTGGTCGCGGCCGTGCCGGCGCTGGCCGCCTACCACTACGAGGGGAGCTTCGGGCAGCCCGGTGGCGGGCGCGGCGGGTTCGGGCCCCCGCGGGCGGACTACCGGCTCTACCGCCTGAAGAGCTCGCCCGGAGCAGTGGCCTTCGACGGGCGGGGCAACGTGTGGGTGGCCGACTCGCTGAACGGCCGGGTGGAGCGCTTCACCCCGTCTGGCCGGTTCCTGGGCGCGCTCGGCCGCCGGGGGATCGAGCCCGGGCTGTGGCTGGATCCGGAGGGCCTGGTGGTGCACGCGGGCCACCTGTACGTGGCGATGAACGGGAACGACCGGGTCGACGTCTTCACGCTGGGCGGCCGCTGGACCTCGATGTTCCTGGTGCACTCCAACGTGCGCAAGACGTTCGCGATGACCCGCGGCGCCGGCCTCGGCCAGCTGCACAACCCCTACCAGCTGGCGCGCTCGCGCAGCGGCGCCTTCTACGTGGCCGACCTCAACAACGGCCGGGTCAACCGCTACGACTCCCGCGGGCACGCCCGGGGCCAGCTCGGCTCGTTCGGGACGGGCACCGGCCAGTTCCTGTCGCCCTATGGCGTGGCGGTGGACGGCGCCGGCAACGTGTACGTGTCCGACCGCGACCTGAACAAGGTCTCGAAGTTCTCGGCGTCCGGCCAGCTGCTGACCGAGTGGGGGGAGACCGGGGTCGGGCCCGGCGACTTCCGCAGCCCCGGCGGGGTGGCGGTCGACCGCTCGGGGAACGTCTACGTCGCCGACCTGGCGAACCTGCGCGTGCAGAAGTTCGCTCCCGACGGCACCTTCCTCGACTCCTTCGGCGCGGGGATCCTCAAGAACCCCAACTACGTCGCGGTCGCGCGCGACTGCACGGTCTACGTCTCGGACTACCGCCGGGTGTCGCGTTTCGCGCCCAGCGGGGGCTGCTAGTAGTAGTAGTAGTCAGACGCTGCTCTGGCCCAGGACACCGCAGACCTCGAAGCCCAGCCGCTGGGCGGCGGGGGCCTCTTGGGTGGTGGCGATCAGCCCGTCGCGCTGGCTGAGCGCCACGAGCTTGCCCCTGTCGCGGGCCCGGGCGGCGGCCACTCGCTGCGCGCCGACGTCGACCCGAGCGGCGAACGCGGACGCGAACCGGCCGTAGGTGCGGGGCAGCCTGCTGCTCGACGCCTCGGCCCGGACCGTGGCCAGCGCCCGCCGCTCCGCCGCCAGCGCCGCCGGGCCGCTGCGGGCGATCGCGGCGGCGTCCATGGGACCGGCGGGCTGCGGCCGTACCGACCGCGACACCCGGTTGGCCGCCGTGCACGCCTGGTCCACCTGGCGAACCAGGCCCGGGTCGGCGGGCGCCCGGATCGCGCCGCCGCACACCCGAAAGCCCAGTTGGCCGCCCACCTTGGCCCGCCGGGCCTGGAGGCCCGCGACCTGGGCGTCGAGCTGGTCGAAGCGCCTCACGTCGCCGGCCCGGGCCCCCAGCGCCTCCGCCCGGTAGCCCGCGACGATCCGCGTCGTGAGCGTCCGGTAGGCCGCCCACCTGGCGTCCAGCTGGCGCGGCGGGTCGAGCTTGTCCAGGCGCTTGGCCAGTCGCTTTCGGAGGGAGACCTCCGTGCGGGCGTTGAGCGCCGCCTGCGCCGCGCTGCGCGCCGGAGCCGCGGCCGGGACCTTGTCTGCCTCGCGGCACAGGGCGTCGGCCTGCTTGACGAAGTCGGGATGGCTCAGCCGGCCGCCGCCGCACGCGGCCAGCCCCAGCGCCGCGAGCGCCACCAGCCCGATCGCGCCCGCGACCGAAGCTCCCGTCCGCGCCGACATGGCGGCGGATCATGCCCGATCGGGCGGCGCCGCGGCGCTCAGCGCACCACCTGGGTCGCGTACCCGCCGTCCTCCAGCGCCCGGGCGATCGCCGCGGCGTGCTCGCGTCCCCGGGTCTCGAGCACCAGCTCGACCGCGGTCTCGCGCACGTGGAGATCGACGCCCTCGCGGACGTGCGAGACGTCGACCAGGTTGGCGCCGGTCTCGGCCACCCGGGCCAGCAGCGCGGCCAGGCCGCCCGGGCGGTCCGAGATCCGGGTGAGCAGTACCAGGCGCCGGCCGGACTCCGTCTCGTGGCGCCGGGCCACCGCGGCCAGCAGCCCGGGGTCGACGTTGCCGCCGGACAGGATCGCCACGGTGGTGCCCCGGGGCGCGGGCGCCACCTGGCCGCCGGTCAGCGCCGCCACGCCCACCGCGCCCGCCCCCTCCACCACCAGCTTCGCCCGCTCCAGCAGGAGGACCATCGCCTCGGCGATGTCGTCCTCGGGCACGGCGACGGCGTCGTCGAGCCAGCGCTCGAGCAGCGGCAGCGTGAGGTCGCCGGGTCGCTTGACCGCGATGCCGTCGGCGATGGTCAGCGCCGAACGGGCGATGGCCGGCGCATCGGCTCGGAGGGACTCGACCACGGGGGCGCAGGCCTGCGCCTGCACGCCCACCACCTCGACGTCCGGTCGCTGCGACTTGATCGCGATCGCCACCCCGGCCGCCAGCCCGCCCCCGCCCACCGGGATCACCACCTTGGCCAGCTCCTCGACGTCCTCGACCAGCTCGAGCCCCAGCGTGCCCTGGCCGGCCACCACGTCGGGATCGTCGAACGGGTGGACGAACGCCATCCCCCGCGCCTCCGCGTGCTCCCGTGCCGCCCGGACCGCCTCGTCCACGCTCCCGGGCACCACATGCACGCGCGCGTCGAGGCTCAGGGCGGAGTCGGTCTTGGCGATGGAGGCGTCGGCGGGCATGAACACCTCGCAGGGCACGCCGGCCGCCCGGGCGGCGTAGGCCACGGCCTGCGCGTGGTTGCCCGCGCTCCCGGCCACCACGCCCGCGCGGCAGCCGTCCCCCAGGGCCGCGATCTTGGCGGCGGCGCCGCGGGGCTTGAACGAGCCGGTGCGCTGCAGGTTCTCGGCCTTCAGCGCCACCTCCGGCGCCCCGCAGCGCTCGGCGATGGTCCGCGAGGACAGGATCGGGGTGCGGCGGATCAGGCCGGCGCCCGCCGCCCGCGCCTGGAGGATGCGCTCCAGGCCGATCGCCCCGTCCCCGGACATCGCCTCAGTCCGTCATGGCCACGATCGCGTCGATCTCGACCTTGGCCCCCCGGGGCAGCCGCGCCACGCCCACGGTCACGCGCGCCGGCGGGTCGCCGGCGAAGAAGGACTCGTAGGCGTCGTTGACCTCGCCGAAGGCGTCCATGTCGGTGACGTAGACCGTGAGCCGGACGGCCTCGGCCAGGTCGGTGCCGGCGGCGGCGCAGACGATGGAGAGGTTCTCCAGGCAGCGCCGGGCCTGGTCGCCCGGGCGGTCGCCGACCAGCTCGCCGCTGTCGGGGTCGACCGGGATCTGGCCCGAGCAGAACAGCAGGCCGCGGGAGCGAACCGCGTGCGAGTACGGGCCGACCGCGGCCGGTGCGCCCAGGGCGGTGACGACCTCGCGATGGTGGGACATGCCTGCGGAGTACCTCCTTCTCGTGGGTAGCCTCTCACGACATGGCCAATCGCCTGGCGAACGAAACCTCGCCGTACCTGCTCCAGCACCGGGACAACCCCGTCGACTGGCGGCCCTGGGGCGCGGAGGCGCTGGAGGAGGCGCGACGCCGCGACGTGCCGCTGGTGGTCTCGATCGGCTACTCGGCGTGCCACTGGTGCCACGTGATGGAGCGCGAGTCCTTCGAGGACCCGGAGGTCGCCGCCTACATGAACGAGCACTTCGTGTGCGTGAAGGTGGACCGCGAGGAGCGCCCGGACGTCGACGCGATCTACATGGACGCGGTACAGGCCATGACCGGCCGCGGCGGCTGGCCGCTGAACGCCTTCGTCACTCCCGAGCAGGTGCCGTTCTACGCGGGCACCTACTTCCCGCCCGAGCCCGCCCAGGGCATGCCCAGCTGGCGGATGGTGCTGGAGGCCGTGGCCGACGCCTGGGAGCGCCGCCGCGACGAGATCCGCGCCGGCGCCGGCCGCATCGTGGAGCAGCTGCGGGGCGGCGCCCGGCTGCGCCCGTCCTCGCAGCCCATCGACCCGGGGGCGCTGGACGCGGCGGTCGCCGGGCTGGCCGAGGCCTACGACCGGGTCAGCGGCGGGTTCGGCGGGGCGCCCAAGTTCCCGCCGGCCTCGACGATCGAGTTTCTCCTGGGCCAGGGCGAGCGCGACATGTCGCTGGGCACCCTGCGGGCGATGGCCGCGGGCGGCATCCACGACCAGGTGGGCGGTGGCTTCGCCCGCTACGCGGTGGACGCCACCTGGACCGTCCCCCACTTCGAGAAGATGCTCTACGACAACGCGCTGCTGGCCCGGGCCTACCTGCACGGCTTCCAGGTCAGCGGGGACCAGGCGCTGGCCGAGGTGAGCACCCGGACGCTGGACTGGGCGCTGCGGGAGATGCGCGGGCCCGAGGGAGGGTTCGCCTCGGCGCTCGACGCCGACTCCGACGGGGTCGAGGGCCGGTTCTACGTGTGGACCGTGGACGAGCTGCACGCGATCCTGGGCGAGCTGGCGGACGAGGCCATCGCCTGGTTCGGCGCCAGCGAGCGCGGCAACTTCGAGGGCGCCAACGTGCTCACCGCCCGCGGTCCGGCGCCGCCGCCCGAGCGCCGGGCGGAGATCCGCCGCCGGCTGCTCGAGGCCCGCTCGTCGCGGGTGCGCCCCGGCCTGGACGACAAGCGCCTGACCTCGTGGAACGCGCTCATGATCGCCGCCCTGGCCGACGCCGGGGCGGTGCTGGAGCGCGACGACTACGTGGAAGCGGCGATCACCACCGCCGAGTTCGTCCTCCGCGACCTGGCCGACGGCAGCGGCCGCCTGCTGCGGACCTGGAAGGACGGCCGCGCGAAGCTGGCCGGCTATCTGGAGGACCACGCGTTCATGGTCGAGGCGCTGCTGGCGCTGTATGAGGCCACCTTCGACCCGCGCTGGTTCGCGGAGGCCCGCCGGCTGGCGGACCTCACCATCGCGCACTTCGCCGACGACGAAGCCGGCGGCTTCTTCTCCACCGCCGACGACCACGAGGCGCTGGTGGCGCGGCGCAAGGACCTCGAGGACCACCCGCTCCCCAGCGGCTCCTCCAGCGCGGCGCTGGGCCTGCTGCGCCTGGCCGCGCTCACCGGCGAGCGCGAGTACGAGCGCCGGGCGGTGGGCGCGCTGCGCCTGGTGCACGAGGTGGTCGGCCGGGCCCCTCAGGCCTTCGGCCACCTGCTGCAGGCGCTGGCGTTCTACACCGCTCCGGTCCGCGAGGTGGCGCTGGTGGGCGACGACCTGCGCCCGCTGGAGCGCGCGGTGCGCCGGACGTACCGCCCCCGCGTGGTCCTGGCCGGCGGGCCGGGGCCCGAGA
Organism: Actinomycetota bacterium; assembly: GCA_005883255.1. Classification (GTDB taxonomy): domain Bacteria; phylum Actinomycetota; class Thermoleophilia; order Solirubrobacterales; family Solirubrobacteraceae; genus AC-38. Next base: position 18,865 of record VAXS01000115.1, read on the forward strand.
CCGCGGACGGGGTGCCCCTGCTGGAGGGTCGCACCCCGGTGGACGGCCGCGCCGCCGCCTACGTGTGCGAGCACTTCGCCTGCCAGCGCCCGGTGACCGAGCCCGCGGAGCTCGAGGCCCTGCTGGACTGACTGACTACTTGCAGCCGCGCGCGGGCGTCTGGGCGCTGGACGGGCCGAGGGAGCCGGCGCCCGAGAGCGCCGGGTACACGTTCACGTAGTAGCGCGCGCTGGCCTGCCCCTTGCAGTCGGAGACCAGCATCCCGCGCGTGAGGATGTCGGCCGACGCCTCGCCGGCTCCGTCGTAGTCCATGAACGTGCCGTGCGAGTCCGCCGGGCGGGTCCCGAAGCCCGCGACGGTAGACAGGGCCACGACCTGGCCGGAGCCCGGGTCCAGCGAGGTCGAGCCCGGATCGGCCAGCCACACGCCCACCGCGCCCTCGGGCCGGCGCGACAGGCTGCCGTCAGGCAGCACGAACCGGCCCAGGCGGATATGGGCGGTGGGATCGGGCTCCTTGTCCAGCAGCGCCGTGAGCTGGTCGGCCACCGCGTTGGACGCCGTGGGCCCCACCGACTCCGAGTCGAGGCCGTGGCCGTGCCTGCTCGAGTGGCAGTCGTCGACCGTGTAGAGCTCGGGACTCGAGAACGCGGCCCAGGCGGGGATCATGTAGCCGATCAGGTCGTCGGCCAGCCCCGCCTGGAAGCGGTACGTCGCGCGGGCGTGCCAGGTGGGGACCGCCGGGTTGGGGCGGTTCGGGCACTCGGCGTCCTCGATCCCCCACGGGCTGCCCAGCATGAGCGCCGGGAACGACTCCGCCGGGTTGGCCAGGAGCTGCAGGTCGGGCCCCACGTCCAGGACCCCGACCTCCGTGCGCAGGTCGCGGCCGGCCCGGCCGGCGTACACGCCGCCGGTGTAGCTGGGGCGGTTGTCGAACACGCCGGCCACCGCCAGCGCCCGGAAGCCGTTGTTCTCCAGCGGCACGTCGAACTCGTGGCGCGCGACCGCCAGCGAGCCGAAGCGCAGCCGCTGGGCCTGGGGCGCCTCGGCCGCGATCGCGGCCGCGAAGGCGTCTCCGGTGGCCGCGGCCTGCGGGTAGCACCCGTCCGTGCGCTGGGCGTAGAACGGGTACTCGGGATGGAGGATCGGGCCGCATTCGGGGGCCGTGACCGGCGGGACCGTCGAGGGATCCTCCTCCGAGCCGTTCTCGCCCACCAGGTACATCGCCATCCCCGGGATGCGCGATTCGAGCCCCCGGTGGAAGTACCCCGGCCAGTCGGAGCTGATCTCGCGCTTGAGCGGGATGCCGTTGGCGGGGTCGACCAGGTCCGAGTGGCCGATCTCCTGGTTGTGCGCGGCCAGGTTCATGATCGTCACGATCGGCGTGCCGCCGCGGTCGCGCGCCTGCAGGAGGCCGATCTTCGTGTCGATCGCCCGGGGCTGGAACTCGTTGTCGGCGGTGGTGGGGAAGTTGTGGACCTCGACGTAGAGGTTGGAGGGCGTCCGGAACTGGCGCGCCCACAGGGTGGCGGACCGGCGGTCGTCGTAGGCGCGCGCCGCCGCCTCCGCCACGCGATCGTCCAGCCAGTTCATGTAGTAGTCGTCGACGCCCGAGTTGGCCCCCGCCGGCAGGGTGCCGCCGGCGTCCGGGGCCCCGTAGATCCCGATCGGATCGGGGGAGCTCTCGTTGTGGTTGGAGCTCACGATCAGGTCGGTGATCCCGGGGCGCAGGCGCCGGGCCCGAGCCCGCATGTCCTTGGTGCCCAGCGACTCGTCCGGCTGGTAGGCGTTGAAGATCCCCTGCGAGACCACGGAGGCCAGCACGACCGTCCTGGCGCCGTCGGAGAACGCCACCGCCCGGACGTCGATCGGGTCGTGGACCACGGCCGCCAGCTGGTTGACGCCGCTGGACACGAAGATCCCGTCGTAGCGCCCGTTGTGGTTGGCGTCGCAGTAGGGCTCCTGGGGCGCGCCGGTTGCCGGATCTCCGTAGTCGAAGCGTCCGTTGCCGTTGAGGTCCGTGTAGGGCTCCTCGAAGGCGAAGGGCCGCGGGCCGTCCAGCCCGGGCGGGCACAGGGCGAAGGCGCTTCCGTCGGCGGCGGCGATCGCCGCGGGCGTGGAGGGCGGGGTCACGTCGACCTTGGCCGCCCCCACCTGGAAGCTCGAGGCCGCGCGTGCGGCGCCCGGAGCGCAGGCAGCCACGAGCACCGCCACCGCGGCGGCCACCCCGAGCCGACGACGCCTCCCCCGTGCCAACGCCCCCGAAGTCTATGCACCGTCTCCAGGTGGGGCGCCGCTACCGGCTACAGCACCGGCAGGTAGCGCTCCAGCTCCCAGGGCGTGACCTGGATGCGGTAGTCCTCCCACTCCTGGCGCTTGATCTCGACGTAGCGGTTGAACATGTGCTCGCCGAGCGTGCGCAGCACGAGCTCGGACTCCGACGTCAGCTCGATCGCCTCGCCCAGGGTCTCCGGCAGCTGCTCGATGCCCAGCCGGCGCCGATCGTCGGGGGAGAGGTGGTAGAGGTTCTTCTCCATCGGCTCAGGCAACTCGTAGCCGTGCTCGATCCCCTCCAGGCCCGCCTGCAGCAGGACCGCGAACGTCAGGTAGGGGTTGCAGGCCGGATCGGGGCAGCGGAGCTCCATACGGGTGGCCTGCTCCTTGCCCGGGTGGTAGAGCGGCACCCGCACCAGCGCCGAGCGGTTGCGGCGCGACCACGAGCAGTAGACCGGCGCCTCGTAGCCCGGGACCAGGCGCTTGTAGGAGTTCACCCACTGGGCGAAGATCGAGCACACCTCGCGGGCGTGCTTGAGCTGGCCGGCGATGAAGGCCTTGCCGGTCTCCGACAGGAAGTACTGGTCGCTGGAGTCGAAGAAGGCGTTGCGCCCCTCGCGGAACAGCGATTGGTGGGTGTGCATCCCCGAGCCGTTCTCGCCGAACAGCGGCTTGGGCATGAACGTGGCGTGAAGGCCGTACTTCATCGCGTACTCCTTCACGGTGATCCGGTAGGTCATGCAGTCGTCGGCCATCTTGAGCGCGTCGGCGTAGCGCATGTCGATCTCGTGCTGCGAGGGGCCGACCTCGTGGTGGGTGTACTCGACGTGGATGCCCAGCTGCTCGAGGGCCAGCACGGTCTCGCGGCGAAGGTCGGAGCCGGCGTCGAGGGTGGTGAGGTCGAAGTAGCCGCCCTCGTCGAGGACCTCGGTCTCCTTGGCGCTGCGGAAGTAGAAGTACTCCAGCTCGGGGCCGACGTAGAAGCGGTCGAACCCCATGGCGGACGCGCGCTCCAGCGCCCGGCGCAGGACGTGCCGCGGGTCGCCCTCGTACGGCGTGCGCTCGGGCGTGAGGATGTCGCAGAACATCCGGCCCACGCCCTGCTCCTCGGGACGCCAGGGCAGCACCGCGAACGTGCTGGCGTCGGGCTGGGCGATCATGTCCGACTCCTCGATCGCGTTGAACCCGGTGATCGAGGACCCGTCGAAGCCCATCCCGCCCTCGAAGGCGTCGTCCAGCTCGGCGGCGTTGATCGAGAACGACTTGAGCTGGCCGAGGATGTCGGTGAACCAGAAGCGGATGAAGCGGATCCGCCGCTCCTCGACGATGGACTTGACGTCGTCGGCGGTCAGAGCCTGGTCGGCCACGGGGCCTCCTTGGGGATTCGTCGCGGGTGGGAGAGCGCGCGAACCCTAGTACACCCGTCCGCAGGCACGCCCGCGCTCAGCCGGCTGCAAACCCGCGCCTCGCGGCGTCCTCGGTCGCGGCAATAGCGCTGCTACTGCACGCTCCCTGCGTCCAGGCCAGGCTTGGTTTTCGCGCGGCTGAGCACGACCGTACCTACGGCCGGATGTACTAACGAGTGGCAGCGGCCCTGGCCTGCTGGCGCAGCCAGCGCCTGGCCCAGTGCTTGAGCGCGGCCAGCGCCGGCTCGAGCTCGTGGCCCATGTCGGTCAGCGCGTACTCGACGCGGACCGGCGGCCCGTCGATCACCCGGCGCGCGACGAGCCCGCGCGCCTCCAGCTCCTTCATCCGCTCCGACAGGAGCCGGTCGGACAGCTGGGGGATCGCCTGGGCGACCTCCGAGAAGCGCAGGGGGCCGTCGAGGAGCACCACCAGGATCGCGCCGGTCCAGCGCTTGCCGACCAGCTCGACGGCCTGGTGGTAGTAGGGGCAGCAGGTGGGCTCGCGTCCACTGGGCTGCCCGGCTCCCCGGCTCATGCCACTGAGTCTAGGCCGCGCGGAGCGTGGCGGTGCGGGACTCCTCGACGGAGCCGTCCACCGGCACGTCTCCGGCGACGTTGATCGTCGCCGTAAAGGTCTCGAGGCTCACGTAGGCCAACGCCTCGAGGATCTGCTCGTCGGTCCAGCCGGCCTCGCGCGCCTCCTCGTGGAGGTGGAGCGGGGCCCGGCCCTGCTCCTCGACGACGGCCTTCAGGTAGCGCAGCAGCGCCGCCTGACGCTCGTCGCCCGAGTCGAACTCGCGGGCGAGCTCGACCTCGTCGAGGCCCAGTCCGGCCGTGCGCGCCATGCGGCTGTGCATGGCGAGCCCGGGCTGGGAGCCGTAGTGGTCGGCCACCGCCAGCGCGATCCGCTCGACCGTGGGAAGGTCGAGCGTCCCGTGGCGCAGCTCCGAGCGGAACCGCGCGTAGGCGCGGATCGCCGCGGGCGAGCCCGCCAGCACCCCCAGGAAGTTGGGGAGCTGGCCGCCGGTGGCCAGCGCGCCCTTCAGCACCGGGGTGGAGGCTTCGGGCGCGGTCAGCTCGTCGTGGATGTGGAATCTGCTCATTGCGGTCTTCATGGGCGGTCTCTCAAGGGAGGAGGAGAGATGTGACCGCGCCCTTGTGGGCGCGGCTGGTACTTCTCCGAGGGGCTATTCCTTACTGTTCGTAAGTATATCGGCCCCGCGGCCGGTGCGCAAACCGCCGGAGGCGGTCCGTACTCGGTTTCCTTCCTTATACGCGGACGTCTAAACCGCGGCTCAGCTTCCCGGTGCGCTCAGACCGCGGCGTGCGACGAGGCGACCGTCACCAGGATGAGGAAGAGGGCCATCACGACCGCCCACATCGCCACCTTGTCGGGGCGCGGGCCCAGCCGGTCGGCGGTGCGAGCGCGGGGACGGCGCCGCTCGATCTCCACGAACCGCGGGGTGCGGCCGGTGGCTCCCAGGGCGGCGCGGGGCGGGCGAGCGGGCAGCACCTCGAGGGCACGGGCCGCGGGCGGCGGGGCGGAGCGCTTCTCCGGCCGGCCGGTGATCGTCACGGTGCGGCGGGCGCGAGGCGGAGCCGGCGGGTGGTCGTCGACCCGTAGCGCGCCGGCGCGTGCGTTAGGCATGGCTCATTCCTCTTTCCGTGCTTACGGGGTTAGCTGACGGGCTAGCGCTGAAAGAGCCGCGCTACGGCCCGGCGGCCTCGCTGGCGGCGGGCGCCGGGACGTTTCGCCCCAACAACTCGGGTCCCCCGCTTCCCGCGACTGGCGGGAACTCAGCGGTATGGCGGCGCGGATCGTAACAAGGCTCCGGCAGCACTGTCGCGGCGAGTGTGCCCGGCGGACCGGACAGGACGCTATTTGCGCGCGTTGGTCCCGGCCGCCGAGACCAGGCGGCACATGAGGGCCCCCGCCTCGGCGTCGTCGAGGCCCTGCTCGCGGGCCAGCGAGCGCCAGGTGGCGAACGCGACCGCGTGCCCGAGCGCGGCGCGCACCCGCCGCCGGGCCTGGCCCCGGGCGCGGCGGCCGGCCATCAGGGTGTCGGCGGCGGCCGCCAGGTAGTCGCGGTAGCCGCCCATCAGCCGCTGGACGATCGGCATCGTCTCCTGGTCACGGAGGAGGTTCTCCCGCATCCGGTCGGTGCGCCGGTACTGGGCGTACAGCTCCTCGAGCGCGCTCCGCAGCCGCTCGTCGGGGTCGTCGATCGCGGCCCAGCGAGCCAGGTCGGGCGGGGGGTTGGCGTCCAGCCAGTGCGCCGAGCAGGCGGCGAACAGCGACGCCTCGTCCGGGAAGTGGCGGTAGACGGTGGAGCGCTTCACCCCGGCGCGCTCGGCGATCGCGCTGATCGAGGTCCGGGCGGGCCCCATGGTCCCGTGCAGCTCGACGGTGCTCTCCGTGATGCGCCGGCGCGTGCGCTCCTGCAGCTCGGCGCGCCGCTTCATCCGGTAGGGACGTTTTTCGTCGGACATCGGTGTCCCCTGGATCTTGACAGATCCAGCCGGCTTCCGCTAGGTTCCGCGCGACACCTCTGTCCACCCAAAAGGAGTGACCATGCAGGCGACCGCAGCGCGGGTCCTTGGACCCAAGGATGGGAAGGCCGGGTTCCTCGGCAGCATCGGGGTCCGGTTCATGATCGACGGAGCCGAGACCGGCGGCGGGTTCTCGCTGGTGGAGCACCCGATGTCGCCGCGCTCCCTGGCGGCGCCGCTGCACCGGCACTCCCGCGAGGACGAGTACAGCTTCGTCCTGGAGGGGCGGGTCGGCGCGCTGCTGGGCGACGAGGTGCTGGTGAGTGGCCCCGGCGACCTGATCTTCAAGCCGCGGGGCCAGTGGCACACGTTCTGGAACGCCGGCGACGAGCCCGCGCGCTTGCTGGAGATCATCGCCCCGGCGGGATTCGAGGGGTTCTTCGCCGAGCTCGACGCGATGGGCGGCGCGATGGAGGCCGATCCGCAGGCGTTCGGCGCACTGGCCGCGCGCTACGGGCTCGAGGTGCAGCCCGACACCGTGCCCGAGCTGCTGGAGCGCTTCGACCTGCGGGTGGGCGAGCGGATCTAGCGCGGCGCGGGGAGCGGGTCCGCTACCAGCCGCCGCGGTCGTAGCGGGCCTGCTCCTCCACCGTGCGCTCCGCCCAGGGCATGGCCTCCAGGCGCTCGTCGGGGATCGGCTCCCCGCTCTCGATCGACCGGCCGTACTTGCCTTCCGCCAGCCGTTGCTCGGCCCGCTCGATCGCGGCCAACTCGTCGCGCAGCTGCTCGGCGATGCCGGCGTCCCGCTCGGACTCGAACAGCTCTGAGCCCTCGTCGCCCAGGTGCTGGTCCACGTGCGAGAGCTCGTCGTCGACGCCGGGGATCAGCTCGGCCAGGTCGCGCCGGATCCGCTCCCGCTCGCGCGCCAGCAGCTCGCGTGCCCGGGCCTCGTCCACCTACTGCCTCCCCGCCACGGCGGCCACGAACGAGGCCACGTCCGCGGCGTCCTTGCCCTGGTAGAGGCCCGCGGGCATGCGGCCGTTGCCGCGGTCGCGGCCGTGCAGGATGGCGTCCAGCACCAGCGCCCGCGGCGGCTTGAGCTTGTCGAGGTTGGGGCCGACCTGGCCCACGGCGTTGGCCTCGGCCAGCGTGTGGCACTGCTGGCAGATGCGCCCGAACAGCTCGCGGCCGTGCTCCTGGGCGGCGGTGAGCTTGATCCGGGCCTGCCCGGCGCGGTCCGAGTTGTGATTGTCGGCGATGACGACCGCGGGGATCGCGATGCCCAATCCCAGGTACAGCGCCGCCAGCACGATGACGAAGACCCGTCGCGCGGGCCGGCTGCGCAGCGCCAGGAGTTGGGCGCGGGCCCGGCGCGGACCGCCGCCCAGGGCGATGAGGAAGATCGTGATGCCGACCACGATCCAGATCGCGATGAAGCCGACCGCCATGGCGCGGGCACGATATCGCCTGGGCTGGAGCCGGCGCCGCGGCTGGCGCGCTCCCCACCCGGTCGGGGCGGCGTGCGCGGGCGCCCGGCCGGCGCTACGGTCCGGGTGATGGCCCCCTCGCGGCTGTTCGCCGACCGCGCCGATGCAGGTCGCCGCCTCGCGGACATCCTTCCCCCGCTGGACGGCGACGTGCTCGTGCTCGGGCTGGCTCGGGGCGGCGTGCCGGTCGCGGCCGAGGTGGCCCGGGCGCTGGGCGCGCCGCTGGACGTCCTGGTCGTCCGCAAGGTCGGCCACCCGCTGCAGCCGGAGTACGCGCTGGGCGCGGTCAGCGAGGACGGGATCGCGCTGCCCGACGACCTCCCGGACGCCATGGTCCAGCCCCAGCTCGAGCGCGCCCGCCGGCAGGCGCAGGAGCTGCGGGGGCCGCGCGGGCGCGCCCCGATCGAGGGCCGCTGCGCGGTGGTGGTCGACGACGGCCTGGCGACTGGCCGCTCGATGGAGGTGGCGCTGACCACGGTGGCCGAGCACCGTGCCGCGCGGGTGGTGATGGCGGTCCCGGTGGCGGCCGGACCGGGCTTTCGCCGCCTGGGCGAGCGCTGGGAGGTCCACGCGGTCGAGGTGCTGGAGCCCCCCGACTTCTTCGCGGTGGGCCAGTTCTACTCCGACTTCGCGCAGGTGAGCGACCAGGAGGTGGCGGACCTGCTGCGGGAGAGCGACAGTCCGCAGCGGGTCTAGCGCCGCCGGCCCGAGGCGAAGCTCATGACGGCGGGGGCGACCGCGCGGAAGTCGGCGGCGTCGGCGTCGGCGTCCCGGTCGGGCTCCTCGCGCGGCAGCTCCTTGACCTCGGCCAGCGGCGCCTCGGGCGCGTCGAGGGGGGTGAGCCGGTCGACCACGACGTTGGTCGCGCCGCCGTGCGCGGGATCGCGCTCCAGCACCCCGGCCGCCAGCACCAGCGGCTCGGTGCGGACGGTCAGCCGGAAGCGCTCGTAGACCGGCGGGGTGACGATGAGGTTGATCGTGCCGTGCTCGTCCTCCAGGAGGAGGAACACCACGCCGTTGGCGGTCGCCGGGCGCTGGCGGGCCACGACCAGGCCGCCGACGCGGACCCGCGAGCGGTGGGGGAGAGTGGCGAGGTCGCGGGAGGTGACGGGTGGCTTCTCCATCTCCTCCAGGCTCGGGCGCAGTAGCGCGAGCGGATGGGCGGCCACGGTCATGCCCGTGCCGGCGTAGTCGGCGAGCATCCGCTCCCAGGCGCTCAGCGAGCGCAGGTCCGGAGAGGCCGGCAGCGGCAGCGGCAGCGCCAGCTGCGCGCCCGGCTCGACCAGGCCGCCGCCGGGGGCGGCGATCCCCAGGTCCCACAGCGCGCGGCGCCGGTCGCCGCCCGCCAGCTCGTCGCACGCGCCCGCCCAGGCCAGTCGCTCCAGCGACGGCCGTCCGGCGCCCGCGGACCCCGCCAGCTCCGCCAGCGAGGCGAAGCGCCCGCCCCGCTCCCGCC
>VAXS01000268.1 GCA_005883255.1 Actinomycetota bacterium
AGGAGGTGGCCGGGACCGAGCTCGCCCAGGTCTGCATCGGATCGTCGGTCAACTCGGCCTACGTGGACCTGGCGCTGCCGGCCGCGATCCTGGCCGACCGCGACGGGCAGCTCGTCCACGAGTCGATCGTGGCCACCGCCACGCCCGGGTCGCGCCAGATCCTCACGGCGATCGCCGAGTCCGGCGTGTACCGCCAGCTGGTCGAGGGCGGGATGCGGATGCTCGAGCCGGTGTGCGGGCCGTGCGTGGGGATGGGCCAGGCGCCGCCGTCTCACAGCAACTCGCTGCGGACGTTCAACCGCAACTTCCCGGGCCGCTCGGGGACCGAGGACGACAACGTCTACCTGTGCTCGCCCGCGGTGGCCGCGGTGTCGATGCTGTCCGGGCGGATCGAGGACCCGCGGGAGTACGGGGAGCCGCCCGAGGTCCTGCCGATGCCCGAGCTGCGGCCCTACGTCGACGACGTCCACATCTTCGCGCCGGCGCCCGAGGAGGAGGCCGATTCGATCGAGATCCCGCGCGGGCCCAACATCAAGCCGCCGCCCGAGCACGTCCCGCTCGAGGAGTCGCTGAGCGCGCGCATCGCCACGGTGCAGCCCGACGACGTTTCCACGGGCGACCTGGCGCCGGACGGTGTGGAGGTGATGTCCTACCGGTCGAACATCCCGGCCATCGCCGAGTTCACGTTCCGCCACCGCGACCCGGAGTTCCGGGGGCGGATGAAGGAGTGGGGGAGCGGGTTCATCGTCGGGGGGGAGAACTACGGCCAGGGCTCGTCACGCGAGCACGCGGCGCTGGCGCCGCTCCAGCTGGGGGTCAAGGCGGTGTTCGCGAAGTCCTACGCCCGCATCCACCGCCGCAACCTGGTCGCCCAGGGGATCCTGGCGCTCACCTTCCGCGACCCCGCCGACTACGACCGGGCGGAGGTCGGCCAGACCTGGACGCTGCCCGACGTCCGCGACGAGCTGGCCAACGGGGCGGAGGAGATCACGGTCCGGATCGAGGACACCGGCGACGAGCTCACGCTCACGCACGACTTCGCCCCCAAGGAGCGCGAGATCCTGCTCGAGGGCGGCCTGCTCCACTGGCTGCAGGAGCACGGCAAGCAGGTCGCCTAGCGGCTCAGTTCGCGCAGCACGAACTGCAGGATTCCCCCGTGGCGGAAGTACTCGACCTCCTTGGGGGTGTCGATCCGGACCCGGACGCGGAACTCGCGGTCGTCGGCGCGCACCGTCAGCTCTCGTGCCCGCCCGCCGTCGATCCCGGCGATCGAGAACGTCTCGTGGCCGGTCAGCCCCAGCGACTCCACCGAGTCGCCGTCGAGGAACTGGAGCGGGAGGACGCCCATTCCCACCAGGTTGGAGCGGGGGATGCGCTCGAAGCTCTGGGCGATCACCGCGCGCACGCCCAGGAGCTTCGTGCCCTTCGCCGCCCAGTCCCGCGACGAGCCCGAGCCGTACTCGCGCCCCGCCAGCACCACCAGCGGCGTGCCCTCGGCGGCGTAGCGCATCGCCGCCTGGTAGATCGACGTCTGCTCGCCGGAGGGGAGATGGATCGTCACGCCGCCCTCGGGGAGGGCGGGGTCGCTGCGCAATAGGTTGCGCAGGCGGATGTTGGCGAAGGTGCCGCGCATCATCACCTCGTGGTTGCCGCGGCGCGAGCCGTAGGAGTTGAAGTCGCGGGGCTGCACGCCCTGCTCGACCAGGTAGCGCCCGGCGGGCGAGTCGCGCTTGATCGCCCCCGCGGGCGAGATGTGGTCGGTGGTCACGCTGTCGCCCAGGATGGCCAGCACCCGCGCGCCCTCGACGTCGCGGACCGGCGCCGGCTCGCGGTCCATGCGGGCGAAGAACGGCGGCCGGCGGACGTACGTGGAGTCCTCGTCCCAGGCGAAGCGGTCCCCGGTCGGCACCTCCAGCGCGCTCCAGCGCTCGTCGCCCTCGAACACCTCGCCGTAGGAGGA
>VAXS01000116.1 GCA_005883255.1 Actinomycetota bacterium
GCCTGCACCTCGGGCTGCAGCGTCACGCCGAAGCGCTCGCGCACCCGCCGGCGGCCCTCGGCCATCAGCGCCACCACGTCGGCGGTGGTGGCGTCGCCGCGGTTCTCCACGAAGTTGGCGTGCTTGTCCGAGAACCGCGCTCCGCCCACCTGCAGGCCCCGGCAGCCCGCGGCCTCCAGCAGCTGACCGGCGGTGCGGCCCTCGGCGCCCGGCTCGTCGGGGTTCTTGAAGGTCGAGCCGAAGGTCTTGATGCCGGAGGGCTGAGCGGCGCGACGCATGGTGCGCATCTCGGCCAGCGTGGCCTTGACCTCGTCGCTGTCGGCCTCGGCCAGAGCGAACGACGCCCGGGCCACCACCTCCCCCGGCTGCAGGTTCGAGCGCCGGTAGGAGAAGCCGAGCCGCTCCGGCGGGCGGCGGTCGGTGCCGGCGGCGCCGACCACGTCCACCCACTCCAGCACCCGATCGAGCTCGCCGCCGTAGGCGTTGGCGTTCATCTTCACCGCCCCGCCCACGGTGCCCGGGATGTTGACCCCGAACTCCAGGCCCGTGAGTCCCTCCCGCGCCGCCAGGGCCGACGCGGCCGGCAGGCGCGCGCCGCCGCCGCAGCGCAGCCGCGTTCCGTCGCGTTCGATGCTCGCCAGGTCGCGGTCCAACTTGATGACGAGTCCGTCGACTCCCTCGTCGGCCACCAGGAGGTTCGACCCGGAGCCCACAACCCCTACCTCCAGCCCCTCGGCCGCCGCCCAGCCCAGGAGCTCGCGCAGGGTCGCGTCGTCGCCCGCCCGGGCGAAGAACTCGGCCGGGCCGCCGGTGCGCACGGTGGTCAGCCGCGAGAGCGGGAACCGGCGCTCGACGGCGGCGGGCGGCGCGCTCATGCCACCAGCCTCCGGGCCAGCTCGTCCACGTCGCCCGCGCCCAGCGTGAGGCAGAGGTCGCCCTCGGCCAGGTCGGCCCGCAGCAGGCGCTCAGCGGCGTCGAAGTCCGGCAGCCAGCCCACCCGCCGGCCATCGGCCGCGTCGGCCGCCGCCTCCGCCACCAGCAGCCCCGAGATACCGGGCCACCGGGCGGGGTCCTCGCGCGCGCGGTAGACCTCGAGCACCACCGGCAGGTCGGCCTCGGCCAGCGCCGCCCCGAACTCCCGCCACAGCGCCGCCGTGCGCGAGTACAGATGGGGCTGGAACACGGCCACCACTCGCCGCGGGTCCAGCGTGCGGGCGGCGGCGATCGTGGCCCGGACCTCGGTGGGGTGATGGGCGTAGTCGTCGTAGACGGCGGCGCCGCTCGCCGTCTCCCCCACCCGCTCGAACCGACGCCCGGCACCCGGGAAGTCGGCCAGTGCCGCCCCGGCGGCGGCCGGGTCGGCGCCCGCCAGCCGCGCCGCCTCCAGCGCGGCCGCGGCATTGAGCGCGTTGTGGGCGCCGGGCACGTGCAGGTGGACGTCGACGCCGTTCCAGGCAAAGCGCGAGCCCCCGGGCTCGAGCGCCGGCGCCGGCACGTCGAACACGTCCGCCTCCCCCGCCGCCAGCGCCACCAGCTCCGGCCGGTCCCACACCACCGCCCGCTCCGCCCGGGCCAGGAACTCCCGCACCGTGCCCTCCAGCTCCAGCCGCGAGCCGTAGGTGGCGTGGTGGTCGAGCTCCAGGTTGGTGAGCACGGCGATCTCCGGCCGCAGCCGCAGCAGCGAGCGGTCGGACTCGTCCGCCTCCACCACGATCCACTCGCCGGCCCCCCAGCCGGCGTTGGCGCCGGTGTCGCGCAGCTCCCCGCCCACCAGGTAGGCCGGGTCCAGCCCGCAGGCGCGCAGCACGTGGACCAGCATCGCGCTGGTCGTGGTCTTGCCGTGGGTGCCGGTGACCGCGATGCAGCGCCGCAGCGCCGCCACCTCGGCCAGCAGCTCGCCCCGGTGCAGCTGGCGCAGCCCCCGCCGGGCGGCGGTCGCGCGCTCGGGATTGTCCTCGGGGACCGCGGTGGAGTAGACGAGCTCGACGTGGTCGCCGTCCGGCACGTGGGCGGCGTCGTGGCCGATGCTCACCTGCACGCCCGCCGCCCGCACGGCGGCCAGGTAGGGGGACTCCACCCGGTCGGAGCCCGTCACCTCGCCGCCCAGCTCGCGCGCCACCAGCGCCAGCCCGCTCATGCCGGCGCCGCCCACGCCGACGAAGTGCAGCCGCCGGCCGGCGAGCTCGTCCGGCATCGCTACCCGGCGGCCGCCCGGGCCGCCCCCCGCGGCGCCCGCTGGGCGGCGGCCACCACCTGGGCCGCGACCGCACGCGCCGCCGCCGGGCGGGCCAGCGTCTCCGACGCCTCCCGCATGTCGGCCAGGCGCTCGGGATCGTCGAGCAGCTCGAGCACCGTCTCGCGGAGGCGCATCGGGAGCAGCTCGTCGTCCGCGATCACCACCGCCGCCCCCGCGTCGGCCATCCAGCGGGCGTTGGTCGTCTGGTGGTCGCCGGTGGCGTGCGGGTAGGGGACCAGCACCGCCGGGCGGCCGGCGGCGGCGATCTCGAACACCGAGCCCCCGGCGCGCGCCACCACCAGGTCGGAGGCCAGCAGCGCCTCCCCGAAGCGGTCGATGTAGGGACGGAGGTCGTAGTGGGGACCGGGCACGTGCGGGGCGAGCGCCTCGTAGTCGCGGCGCCCGGCGGCGTGCAGCACGCGGAAGTCCACGTCGGCGAACGCCGTCAGCGCCGCCTGGTTGAGCGAGCGCGCCCCCAGCGAGCCCCCGAACACCAGCACGCACACGTCCTTGGGACCGAGGTCGAACCGCGCCCGGGCCGCGCGGCGGTCGGTGGCCGGCGGCGAGATCGGCCGGCCCGTCACCCGGAAGCGGTCGCCGGTGCGCTCGGGGATCGGGAAGGCCAGGCACACGCGCCGCGCGAACGGCGCCAGCAGCCGGTTGGACAGGCCCAGTCGCGAGTCCGCCTCGGTGAGCACCAGCGGGATCCGCTCCAGCGCGGCGGCCAGCCCCACCGGCCCGGCCACGTACCCGCCGCCGCCCACCACCGCGTCGGGGCGCAGCTCCCGCAGCAGCCGGCGCGCCCGGCGGGTGGCCCGCGCGGCCCGGAACAGCGCCCGGGCGGCCTTGAACGGGTTGCGCCGGCTCATGCCCTCCACCCGCAGGGGGTAGAGCTCGTAGCCGGCGGCCGGCACCGCCTCGGCCTCGGCCCGCTCGCCGCCCAGGAAGACGACCTCGACGCCGTCAGCCCGCAGCTCGTCGGCGACCGCCAGCGCGGGCACCACGTGCCCGGCGGTCCCTCCCGCGGCGATCACGACTCTCGTCGGCATTCGGCTTCCCCTCGACGACGCGCAGGTGGCTCCTCCCGGCGGCGACGTTCAGCAGCAGGCCCATCGCCGCCAGCAGGACCACGAGGTTGCTCGAACCGTACGAGATGAACGGCAGCGGCACCCCCGTGAGCGGCGCCAGGCCCAGCACCGCGAAGACGTTCAGCGTGGCCTGGGTGAGGATGAGCGAGGTGATCCCGGCGGCCACCAGCTTGGCGTAGGGGGCCGCGGCGGCCTTGGCCGCCCGCAGCCCGGCCCAGGCCACCATCCCGTACAGGCAGAGCACGCCCGAGATCCCCACCACCCCCAGCTCCTCCCCGATCACCGCCAGGATGAAGTCCGTGTGGGCCTCGGGCAGGTAGAAGATCTTCTGCACCGACTGGCCCAGCCCCACCCCGAACAGTCCGCCGGAGCCCAGCGCGATCTGGCCCTGCACCGACTGGAAGCCGCTCCCGCCCGCGTGCGCCCAGGGGTTGACGAACGAGGTCAGCCGGGCGCGGCGGTAAGGCTCGGCGAGCGCGAAGATCACGATCAGGAACGCCGCGAAGCCGGCCACCAGGCCCAGGTAGCGCATCGGCACTCCGCCCGCCACCAGCACGGCGGCCAGGCTGAAGGCGATCACCAGCGCGGTCCCCAGGTCGGGCTCGGCCATGACCAGCAGGCAGGCGGCGCCCACGATCAGCAGCAGCGGGTTGACCAGGCCCTTGAGCGAGCGCACGCGCCGCGGCTGGGCGGACAGCAGCTGGGCGGCGTACAGGATCAGGCTGAGCTTCATCAGCTCCGAGGGCTGGAACTGCAGCGCCCCCACCCCCAGCCACCGCCGGGCGCCGTTCACCTCCACTCCCAAGCCCGGGAGCATCACCGCCAGCAGGCCCGCGAACGAAACCAGCAGGAGCAGGGGCGTGGCCTGGCGCACCGCCTCCACACCGCGGCGGGACAGGAACCGCATGGCCACCAGGCCGATCGCGCCGTAGGCCGCGTAGCGCTCCAGG
Organism: Actinomycetota bacterium; assembly: GCA_005883255.1. Taxonomy (GTDB): domain Bacteria; phylum Actinomycetota; class Thermoleophilia; order Solirubrobacterales; family Solirubrobacteraceae; genus AC-38. The sequence continues at coordinate 4,275 of VAXS01000116.1, forward strand.
TAGCCGGTGCCGTCGCCGTGCCCGGCCAGGAGGTCGCGGGCCGACGAGGAGCTGTACACCATCACCGCGCCCCCACGCCGGCCGGCGCTTGGCGGCCCGAGCCACCTACGCCTCCCGGACCAGGGCCCGGAACCGGTCTCCCCGCGCCTCGAAGTCCCGGTACTGGTCGTAGGAGGCGGCGGCGGGCGAGAGCAGGACCACGTCGCCGGGCCGGGCGGCGGCCCGCGCCGCGCCCACGGCCCGCTCCAGGTCGCCGCACCGGTGCACGGGCGGCCCCGCGCCCTCCAGCGCGGTGGCCATGGCGTCCGCGGCCTCGCCGATCAGGTACACCCCGGCGCAGCGTGCGGCCACCGGGTCGCGCAGGGCCTCATAGCCGCCGCCTTTCCCCCGTCCCCCGAGGATCAGGTGGATCGGGCGGTCGAAGGAGGCCAGCGCCATCAGGGTGGCGTTGACGTTGGTGGCCTTGGAGTCGTTGACGTACAGCACGCCGTCGCGCTCGGCCACCTCCTCCAGCCGGTGGGGCACGCCGGCGAACGTGCGCAGCGCCTCGCGCACCGCGTCGGGATCGATCCCGCGCGCCAGCGTCACCGCCGCCGCCGCCATCGCATTGAGGCGGTTGTGCGGGCCGCGCAGCCGGATCTCGTCCACCCGCAGGAGCGGATCGTCGGCCCACCACAGCTGGCCGGCCCGGTCGGCCAGCTCGGCCTCCGGGCCGGTGCCGAAGCACACGCGCCGGGCGCACCCTCCCAGGTCGTCGACCGGCAGGTCGCACGGAGCCACGGCCACGTCGTAGTTGCCCTGCCCGGCGAACGCCCGGAGCTTGGCGGCCACGTAGGCGTCGAACGTGCCGTGGCGGTCGAGGTGGTCCTCGGCCAGGTTGAGGAGGACGGCCGCCTCGGGCGCGAAGTACTCGGAGTCCTCGAGCTGGAACGAGGAGGCCTCGCACACCACCGTGGCCGCGGGCGCGACGTCGTCCACCAGCGACGCCAGGGGCGTGCCCACGTTGCCGGCCACCGCGACCGGGAGGCCCGCCACGCGGTGGACGTGGCCGATGAGCTCGGTCGTCGTGGTCTTGCCGTTGGTGCCGGTCACCGCCAGGAACTCGTTGGGGATCAGCCGCCAGGCGAGCTCCAGCTCGCCCAGGACCGCCAGCCCCCGCGCGCGGGCGGCCGCCACCACCGGGGCCTCGGAGGGCACCCCGGGGCTCTTGACCAACGTGCGGGCACGGGCGACCAACTCGCTGCCTGGCGCATGCAGGTGCACTTCGACGCCGGCGTCCCGGAGCCTCCCCACCTCCGGCTCGGCGGAGTCGACGCCCATCACCTCCTCCCCGCGGGCGCGCAGCGCCAGCGCCGCCGCCGTCCCCGAGCGCGCCAGCCCGGCGACCAGGTAGGGCCCGGGCGGCAGCGGCGGTCGCGGCTTCACGGCCGCATTGTCGCCGCCGGCCCGGTCGGGGGCTGGGCGTCCCGCCGGCTACTTGATGCTGTTCTGGTAGATCGTGAAGCCGATCGCCCCGCAGGCGGCGGCCACGATCCAGAAGCGGAGGATGATCTTGGTCTCCGACCAGGCCAGCAGCTCGAAGTGGTGGTGGATCGGGGCCATCAGGAAGATCCGCTTGCGGAACGCCTGGAAGCTGAACACCTGCAGCGCCACCGAGACCGCCTCGATGACGAAGATGCCGCCCAGGATGAGCAGCAGGATCTCGGTCTTGGTCATCACCGCCAGCCCGGCGATCGCCCCGCCCAGCCCCAGCGACCCGGTGTCCCCCATGAATATCTCGGCGGGGAACGAGTTGAACCACAAAAAGCCCACGCAGGCGCCCACCAGGCAGGCCGAGAGCAGCGCCAGGTCGCGCTGGCCGGTGGTGATGAACGTGATCCCGATGAAGGCCAGCAGCACGATCGCCGCGCAGCCGGCGGCCAGCCCGTCCAGGCCGTCGGTGAGGTTGACCGAGCTCGTGGTCCCGGCCACCACGAAGTAGATGAGGACGGGATAGAAGATCCCCAGGTCGATCTGGTAGTCGACGATGCGCAGCCGCAGCTCGTTGGACAGGCCCGCGGCGTCGGTGGCCACCCACCACAGCCCCAGCGAGATCGCGATGGTGACGATCAGCTTGGTGCGGGCCCGCAGCCCCAGCGAGCGGCGCTTGATGATCTTCGTGTAGTCGTCGGCGAAGCCCAGGAGCGCGCAGGCGAACGCGGCCCCGAACACTCCCCAGGCCTGCGGCGTGTGCGCCGAGAGGATCAGGAACGGCGCGGCGATCGCGACGAAGATGACGATCCCGCCCATCGTGGGCGTGCCCGCCTTCTCGTGGTGGCCCTCGGGGCCCTCGGGCCGGATGTTCTGGCCGAACTCGCGCTGGCGCAGGAACGAGATGAACTTGGGGCCGAGGAAGATGCAGATGAGGAGGGACGCGGTCCCGGCGATCAGGACGCGGCCCATCAGCCGGCCGTCCCCGCGCCGGCCGCCAGCGCCTCGACCACGGCCTCCAGCCCCACGCCGCGCGAGCCCTTGACCAGCACGGTGTCGCCGGGGCGCAGCAGCTCGTCCAGCAGCGCCGCCGCCTCGCCGGCGTCGGCCACGGCGTGGCCCTCGCCGTCGAACTCGTCCAGCATGGCCACGGCCCGGGGGCCCACGGTCACCAGCAGGTCGACGTCGTGCGCGGTGGCGTGCCGGCCCACCTCCCGGTGGAACTCGCGCTCGCGCTCGCCGAGCTCGAGCATGTCGCCGAGGACCGCCACGCGGCGGCCCGGGGTGGTCACGGCCAGGTCGTCGAGCGCCGCGCGCATCGACATCGGGTTGGCGTTGTAGCAGTCGTTGACGACGGCCACGCCGTTGGGCAGGTCCACCCGCTCGCCCCGCAGCGCGCTGAAGGGCACGTCCAACCGACCCTCCGGTCGCACGCCGATCGCCTGGGCGGCGGCCACGGCGGCCAGGGTGTTCAGCCGGTTGTGGGCCTGGCGGTAGGAGAGCTCCAGCTCGATCCGCTCGCCGCGCGCGTCCACCACCACGCGGTCGCCGTCGGCCTCCACCAGGCGCACGTCGCCGCCGTCGCCGAACGTCACCGTGTCCAGGTCGGCGCGCAGGTGCGGCGCCAGCAGGGGCTCGCCCGCGGGAACCACGGCTGTGCCGCCGGCGGGCATGTCGCGCAGCAGCTCGCCCTTGGCGGCGGCCACCGCCTCCAGCGTCCCCATCACCTCCAGGTGCACGGGTCCCACGTTCACGATCACGCCCACGTCGGGCTCGGCGATCCCGGTGAGCTCGGCGATCTGCCGCGGGCCGCGCATGGCCAGCTCCAGCACCAGGGCCTCGGTCCCCGCGGGCGCCCCCAGCACGGCCAGCGGCAGCCCGATCTCGGTGTTGAAGTTGGCCGGACTGGGCACGGTGCGCCGCCGGGGCGCGAGCATCGCGGCCAGGATGTCCTTGGTGGACGTCTTCCCGGTGGACCCGGTGACCGCGATCACCGCGCAGTCCAGCTCCCGCCGCCAGGCGGTGGCCAGCCGCTGCAGGGCCCCGAGCGGGTCCTCGGCGGCCAGCAGCACGCCGGGGGTGGCGCAGCGGGCGACGTCGGCGCTGGCCGGATCGACCAGGACCCCCCAGGCGCCTGCGGCCAGCGCGTGGGGGGCGAACGCGCCTCCGTCCCGATGGGTGCCCCGGAGTCCCACGAACAGGTCGCCGGCCTCCGTGGCCCGGGAGTCGACCACCGCCCGGGCGGGGCCGCCGTCCCCGGCCGGCGGCGGTTGGACCAGCCGGGCGCCCGCAGCCGCGGCCACCCGCTCGGCGGTCCACTCCCTCACGAGGACACCGCGGCGCCGCGCAGCGCCTCGCGCGTCACCGTCACGTCGTCGAAGGGGACCATCCGCCCGCCGGCGAGCTCCTGGCCCTGCTCGTGGCCCTTGCCCGCGATCACCACCACGTCGCCGGGCTGGGCGAGCTCGACCGCCCGCTCGATCGCCGCCCGGCGGTCGACGATCGCCTCGACGCCATCGCCCGTGCCCTCCAGGATCTGGGCGATGATCGCTTCGGGCTCCTCGGAGCGCGGGTTGTCCGAGGTGACGATCACCGCGTCGGCCAGCCGGCGGGCCACGGCGCCCATCAGCGGGCGCTTGCCCGGGTCGCGGTCGCCGCCGCAGCCGAACACGCAGATCAGCCGCCGGGCGGTCAGCTCGCGCGCGGCCGCCAGGACGTTCTCCAGCGAGTCCGGCGTGTGGGCGTAGTCGACCAGGACCGCGAAGTCCTGCCCCTCCTCGACAGGCTCGAAGCGGCCGGGGACGCGCCCGGCGTCGGCCAGCGCCCCGACCGCCACGGCCGGCTCGACCCCCAGTGCCACGGTGGCCGCCAGCGCGCCCAGCACGTTGGCCACGTTGAAGCGCCCGGGCAGCGGGGAGCGGACGTCGAGCTCGCCCGCCGGCGAGCGCACGCGGAAGCGGGACCCGCGCAGCCCGGTCTCCACCTCCAGCGCCCGCCAGCCGGCGTCGCGGTCCACCGCGAAGGTCGTCGCGGCGGGGACCTCGGCAGCCAGGCGCCGGCCGTAGGGGTCGTCCACGTTGATCGCCGCCGCGCCCGGGGCCTCCTGGAACAGCCGGCGCTTGGCCAGGAAGTAGTCCTCCATGTCGGCGTGGAAGTCCAGGTGGTCGCGGCTGAGGTTGGTGAACAGCGTGGCCGCCCAGTGGATCGCGTCGGCCCGGCGCAGCGCCAGCGCGTGCGAGGAGACCTCCATCGCGCACGCCCGGTCGCCGGCGTCGAGCATCTCCCGGAAGTCGCGCTGGAGGTCGATGGCCTCCGGCGTGGTGCGCACCACCTCGCGCTCGCTGCCGCCCACCACCGACGTGACGGTGCCCAGCAGCCCGCAGGGCCGGCCGGCGGCCTCCAGGACCGCCCGGACCAGGAAGGCGCTCGTGGTCTTGCCGTTGGTCCCGGTGATCCCCACCACCTGCAGCTCCGAGGTGGGATCGCCGTAGAAGCGGGCCGCGGCGGGCGCCATGGCGGCGCGCACCGACTCGACCCGCACCTCGGGGACGCCCAGGTCGAGCGGCCGTTCCACCACCAGCGCCGCCGCCCCGCGGGCCACCGCGTCGGGGGCGAAGTCGTGTCCGTCGGTCCGGAAGCCCGGCACGCAGAAGAACAGGGTGCCCGGAGTGACGGCGCGGCTGTCGTAGGCCAGTCCCGTGACCTCGACGTCGGCGGGGGCGAAGCCCGCCTCGCCCATCACCTCGCGGAGGTTCATGCGCCCGGCAGTGTAGGCGGCGGCGAACGCGGTGCGATCCGCGCCCACGCCAGCCGCCCTAGCTCGGCGGGATCCGCAGGTAGGGCAGCACGAACTGCATGATCTGCTGGACGGCCGGGGCCGCCACCAGGCCGCCGAGGTGCTCGCCCTGGGGCTCGTCCACCATCACCGCGACCAGCAGCTTGGGGTCCTTGGCGGGCGCGAAGCCCACGAACGAGGCCACGTACTTGGTGTCGGAGTAGCCGCCGGTCTTGGGGTCCGGCTTCTGGGCGGTGCCGGTCTTCCCGGCCAGCTGGTAGCCGGGGATCGACACCTCGCTGGCGGTGCCGCCGGCCGCCAGCACGCCCTCCAGCATGGTGCGGACGCTCGCCGCCGTGGCGGCCGACATGATCCGCCGGCCCCGGGGCAGCCGGGTGGCCTTCCCGTCCACCCCCCGCACCACGTGCGCCGGCCGCAGGATCCCGCCGTTGGCGATCGCCGCGTAGGCGGTGGCCATCTGCAACGGCGTGACCGCCAGCCCCTGCCCGATGGGCAGGTTGCCCATCGAGGAGCCCGAGTAGCGGGCCAGGCTGGGCACGATCCCCGTTCCCTCGGCGGGCAGGTCCGAGCGGGTGGCGCGACCGAACCCGAAGCGCCGGACCCAGCGGTCGAACGCCGGCGCGCCCAGGCGCAGCCCGATGGTGACCGCCCCCACGTTGCTGGACTGGGCCAGGATCTGCGCGGTGCTGAGCGTCTCGTAGCCCGACCGGCCCTCGGCCTCGTGGATGGTGCGGTCGGCCACCTGGATGACCGGCGGGAGGTTGAACTGGGTGTCGGGCGTGACCACGCCCTGCTCCAGCGCGGCCGACACCGTGAAGGGCTTGAAGGTCGAACCCGGCTCGTAGGCCGCCTGCACGGCGCGGTCCTGCTTGGCGTAGTCGGGGGCGCCGGAGGGATCGTTGGCGTCCACCCGCGGCCAGTTGGCCAGTGCCAGGAGCTCGCCCGTGCGCGGGTCCATGACCAGCGCCATCGCGCCCTTGGGCGAGAAGCTCTGCCCCACCTCCCCCAGCACCTTTTCGGTCTGGTCCTGGATCGAGCTGTCGAGCGTGAGCTGGAGGCTGCGACCGGCGCGCATCGCGTGCTCGTCCTGCAGCGAGATCGGTTGCCCCAGGGCGTCCTTGACGATGCGCCGCTCGCCGTCGTGGCCGTGCAGGACGCGGTCCTCGGAGTACTCGAGCCCCGTGAGCCCGCCGCCGTCGATTCCCACGAAGCCCAGCAGCTGGGAGGCCAGGAACTTCTGCGGGTAGATGCGCCGGCTGGACGGGATCAGCTCGATGCCGGGGATGTTCAGCTTCTCCAGCGGCCGGGCGGAGACCGAGGGGAAGGCCCGGCGCAGGTACACGAAGCCGTGGTGGCGATCGGTGAGCTGCTCCAGGAGCTGCTGCTCGGGCTGGCCCAGGATGGGCGCCAGCTGGCGGGCCACCGTGAGTGGCTGCTTGATCAGCAGCGGGTCGGCCGCCACGTCCTCGGCGGGCTCCGAGACCGCGAGGTCGACGCCGTGGCGGTCGGTGATCGTGCCCCGGCGGGCGGGGACGTCGACCACCGCGACCTGCTGGGAGATCGCGGCGCGCTTGAGGCTGGGGGCCTTGACGGTGCCCAGGTAGGCGGCGCGCAGGGCGGCGAAGGCCAGGAGGCCGGCGAAGGCCGCGAACAGCAGCGCGATCCGGCGGTCGATCAGCTTGGTCGCCGCGGCGCTCCCGCGCACCCCTACTGCCCGCCGGTGGTGCCGCTCGACGTGCCGCCGGCCGCGCCGGCGTCGGTCGAGGAGGAGTCGGTCGAGGAGGTGCCGGAAGTCGAGTCGGTCGACGTGCCCGCGGTAGTCGCCGTGGAGCCCGAGTCCGTGGAGCTCGTGGTCGAGGTCGAGTCGGTCGAGGACGAGCCGGTGGAGCTCGCGCCGCCGCCCGTCGCCGTCGTGCCCAGCAGCGCGCTGGCGTCACTCCCGGCTCCGCCTCCGGGCAGCGGCTGGGCCTTGGACGGATCGTTGAAGCGCTGGTCGGCCAACGCCCGGGCGGCCGCGGCCGCCGTGCCCCGCCCGCCGGCGGTCAGGTAGCTGATCTGGCCCGCGGGCGGCATGACCATCCCCAGCCCGCCCACCTGCTCCTGGATGCGCGCCCCGGACTCCAGCTCCGAGACCTGCGCGCGAAGCTCGCCGTTGGTGCGCTCCAGCCCGGCGGCGCGCTCGACGTCGGTGCCGATCCCGGCGTTCAGCTTCAGCAGCGAGACCTGCATGGCCACCAGGCCGATGAGCAGGGTGCCGACGACCGCGATCCACGCCCGCCCCCGGACCATCCGGTCCACGATGCCCCGGTCGGGAAGCGTCGAGGCGAAGGCGGCCAGCCGCGCGCCCAGCGGTAGCGCGACGCTCGCTTGCGCGCGCGGGGCCGTGCGGGCACGCAGCGGGCCGGAGACGCGCCGCGGGATCCGGGGCGCGACGGTCCGGGCGCTGGGACGGCGGCGCGCCCGGCGGGCGGCGGCGGTGGCGGCCGGAGGGCTCATGCCTCCTCCGGGCGGCGGCGGGCCACGCGCAGGCGGGCGGACTTGGACCGCGGGTTGGACGCCACCTCGCCCGCGGTGGGCTTGACCGCACCGCGCGTGAGCAGGTCCGCCTCCGGCTCGCGACCGCACACGCACACGGGCACCTCGGGCGGGCACACGCAGCCCCGGGCGCGGTCGGCCAGGAAGCGCTTCACCCGGCGGTCCTCCAGCGAGTGGAAGGCGATGATCCCCAGCCGGCCGCCCGGGGCGAGCACGTCCCAGGCCACGGGCAGCCCCCGGTCGAGCTGGCCGAGCTCGTCGTTCACCGCGATCCGCAGCGCCTGGAACGTGCGCTTCGCGGGATGGCCGCCGGCGAACGCCGCCGGCGCCGGGATCGCGGAGACCACCGTGTCCACCAGCTGCTGCGTGGTGCGCAGCGGCTCCTCGGCGCGGCGGCGGACGATCGCCCGCGCGATGCGGTTGGCGAAGCGCTCCTCGCCGTACTCGCGCAGTGTCCGCGCCAGCCGGCGCTCGTCCCAGCCGTTGACCAGGTCGGCGGCGGTCACGTCCGAGTCGGGATCCATGCGCATGTCCAGCGGCGCGTCGTAGGCGTAGGAGAACCCGCGCTCGAAGGTGTCCACCTGCAGCGAGGAGATCCCCAGGTCCATCGTCACCATGTCGGCCCGGACGCCCTCCTCGCGCAGCTGCTCGAGGCCGTCGGCGAACGGGGCGCGCAGGAAGCGGGTCGCGCAGGGCACCTCGGCCGCCAGCTCGGCGAAGCGCTCCTCGGCGACCGGGTCGCGGTCGATCCCGATCAGCGTCCCGGCCGGGCCCAGGCGCTCGGCGATCAGGCGGGCGTGGCCGCCGCCTCCGACCGTGCAGTCGACGGCGGTCTGCCCGGGGCGGGGCTGCAGGAGGTCGACGAGCTCCCCGGCCAGCACCGGCACGTGGGTGGCGGTCATGTCAAGGAGAAGTGTCAAGGCTCGCGGCGATGTCGGTGATGCGGCTGCCCAGGTCCGCGTTGTACTCGCCCCAGCGGCGGCGATCCCAGATCTCCAGCGACTCCCCGGCGCCGGTGACCACGACCTCGCGCGACAGCCCGCCGTGCTCGAGCAGGAAGGCCGGGACCATCACGCGACCGGCGGAGTCGAGCTCGGTGTCGATGGCGTTGGCGGCGAAGAAGCGCGCGAGCTCGCGCGCCTGCGGGGAGAGGGGATTGCGCCCGGCCAGCGCGGCCGCCGTCTGCGCCTCGTAGGCGGCGGGCGTCCAGATCGCCACGCAGGGCTCGACGCCCTTGGCCAGGACCACGCCGTCCGCCAGCGCGGCCCGGAATTTCGCCGGGACCGTCAGGCGGTTCTTGGCGTCGAGCGTGTACTCGAAGGTCCCGCGGAAGGCCACTGCGCGTCTCGCTGGGGTCGGGGCGGAAAGCGATGTGGACCGAGGTGGCGGAGTGGGAGGAGCCCCGCCACCCCGGTCCATTGCGGCGCACAGTACCCCACCTTTTCCCACAATGCAACACATCTTTCTCCCGGCCTCCCACAGAAGCTTCGCGACGGCCCACGACGGGCCCGGTTTGCCGGTGGGCGCGGGGCGGACGGGCGGACGCGAGGGTCCGCGGCAGGCGGCGCTGCGGCGCAAGCCCGGTTGCAGGCGCGCGCGTTGACAGCGCCCTTGCAGTGGCGCGATCCGCCGGGGCGAGCGCGTAGGATCCCGCCGCCGTTCACCCCATGACGAAGGAGCCCTGGCCCGTGCCGTCCCCATCCTCCCCCCACCCGCGTCGACTCCCGCTTGCCCTGCCGGCGCTGGTGGCCGCCGCCGTGGCGCTGCTCGCCGCCGGCTGCGGCGGCGGAGGCGGCGACGAGAACGCCGACCCCGCCTCGGTGGCGCCGAAGGGCGCGCCGATCTACTTCACGGGCTTCGTGCGCCCGCAGGGCAGCCAGAAGACGGCCGTCGAGGCGATCGCCCGGAAGGTCGCCGGCGTGTCGAACCCGGGCGCGGCGATCGAGCAGTCCTTCGACCGCTCGGCCCGTCGCCAGCACGTCACGTTCAAGGACGACGTGAAGCCGTGGCTGGGCCGCCGGGCGGCGGTCGTGGCCTCCGCCTTCGGCGGAAAGCACTCGGCCGGGGCGGTGATCGTGGCCTCCAAGGACAACTCCAAGGCCGGGGACTTCGTGGACAAGGCGGCCAAGGGCTCGAGCGGGAGCAGCGAGAAGCGCTCGTACAAGGGCGTCGACTACCGGTTCAACAGCTCAAGCTCGACGGCGTACGGGGTGGTGGGGAACTTCCTGGTGGTCGGGAACGAGCCCGAGTTCAAGCGCGTGGTCGACGCCTCCAAGGGCAGCTCGCTCAAGGACAACAAGCAGTACGCGAGCGTGGCGGGCCAGGCCGGGAAGAAGCTGGGGTTCGGGTTCGTGGACGTGCGCTCGCTGATCGACGATCTGGGCGCCTCGGGCCAGCTGCCCGCGGGCCAGGGCGCGACGCTCGGCGCCCTGCTGGGCGGCGTCAACCAGCCGGTGACGCTGACACTGGATGCCAAGTCCGACCAGGTGAGGGTGGACGTCGCCGGGCCGGCCGCGCGTTCGGTGGCCTCCAAGCGGCAGGCGTCGGTGGTGGGCGCGCTGCCCGCGGGTGCCTGGGCCGCGCTGGGGCTGGGCGACGTGGGCGGCGCGCTGCGGAGCGCCATCGCCCGGTTCGCCTCGGGCGGGATCGGCGGCGGGGTCATCCAGTCGCTGACCAGCCAGTTGCGCAACGCGACCGGCCTGGACCTCAACCGGGACATCCTGGCCGCGATCGGCGACGTCGGGTTCTTCGCCACCGGCAGCAACCTGCTCCAGATCGGTGCGGGCGCGGTGATCCTGTCGCCCGATCCCGGAGCAGCGCGGCGGCTGGTGGCCAAGCTGGGTGCGCTGATCACCCGGCTGGGCGCCCGCAGCCGGGTGCGGGTGACCGCCACCAGCATCGGCGGCGCCAGCGGCGCGCGGATCCGCGCCCCCCGGCTGCCCGGATCGATCGACCTGGTGGTGAAGGGGAGCAAGCTGGTGGCTGCCTATGGCGATGCCGCCACCCGCTCGGCCCTCTCGTCGGGGCGGACCCTCGGTAACAGTCCGGCGTTCCAGCAGGCCAGCGCCTCGCTGGGCGACGGGGCCACCCCGGCGCTGTACGTCGACTTCGGTCCGCTCGCGACGCTGGTCGGGAGCAGCAGCAACCCGAACGCGCAGCGCGCCGCGCGGGTGCTGAGGGCGCTCAAGGACCTCGTGGTCGGCGGCAGCCAGCAGGGGAGCAGCGCCGTGGGCAGGGTGGTCGTCAACCTGAAGTAGGCCGTCGCGCTCAGCGGAAGAGGGTGCCGACCAGCGCGGCCGCGACCAGCAGGAGCACCGAGGGGACGAGCAGCAGCGCGACCACCAGCTGGATCTTGGGCGCGGCCCGGGCGGCGCGCTCCTGGATCCGACGGGCGCGCTCGGCGCGGGCGTCGCGGGCCTGCGCTCTGAGGGCCTCGCTGAGCGGAGCGCCGTGACGCTCGGCGCGCTTCAGCGCGGCGGCCAGGGTGGCGACGGCGGGCACCGGGCAGCGGCGTGCCAGCCGCGCCAGCGCTTCGTCGCGGGGCACGCCGAGCGCCAGCCGCTCGGCGGTGGCGCGCCACTCGCGAGCGAGCGCTCCGGGGTGGCGGCGCCCCACCTCGCCCAGCGCACGCCCGACGGGGAGGCCGGCCTCGACGGCCACTCGCAGGAGGTCGAGCAGGTCGGGCAGCTCGGCCTCCATGGCGCGGGCCCGCGCGCGGGCCCGCCGGGCCAGCAGCCGATCGGGGGCCAGGAACCCGCAGACCGGCAGCGCCACCAGCGCCGCGGGCGGAAGGCGGCCGGGGAGGGCCGCGGCCAGTGGCGAGCCGGCCAGCAGCGCCACCAGCGCCGCGCCCCCTTTCACCGCCATCAGGTCGGCGGGCCGCAGGCCCAGCGGCGACCCCGCGGCCTCGATCCGCGCCTCGAGGTCGGCGGGCGGCGAGAGCGGCGCGCCCAACCGCCGTCCCAACCGCGCGAGCGCCGCCACTCCCCGCGCCGCCCGCCCGGGTCCCGCCCGCACCCGCCCGACGCGCGCCGCCGCCAGCTCGACGAGACCGCCGGCCGCCGCCGAGCCGGCCAGGAACGCCGGCACCGCCGCCGGGCTCATGCCGCCACCCGGGCCAGGCGGGCGATCAGGAGCAGCGCAGTCGCCTGCAGCGCGAGTGCGCAGCCCGCGAGCCAGATCGTGAGCGGCGACGCGACCAGTCGGCCGACGTAGCCGGGGCTCGCGAGCTCCGCCAGCGCCGCGGCGCCCGCGGGCAGCGCCGCCACCAGCGCGCCGGTGAACCGCGCCTGCGCCGTAGCGGTGCGGGCGTCGCGGCGGACGCGCGCGGCGTCCTCCAGCGCCTCGGCCACGCCCCGCAGCAGTCCGGCCAGGTCGCCGCCCGCCTCGCGCTGGAGCAGGACCGCGGCGACGATCGTGTCGAACGCGCCGCCGCCTGCGCGCCGGCGCAGGCGCTCGAGCGCGACTTCGGTCGGCTCGCCCAGCGCCAGGTCGGCGGCCGCCCGCCGCAGCTGCGTACCCGCGGGTCCGGTCACGCCTCCCCCGGCCGCCGCGGCGGACACCGCCCCGCGCACCGAATGGCCGCCGGCGAGAGCATCGCTCAGGGCGCGCGCGACCAGCGGCGCCCCGTCCTGCACCTCGGCCAGCCAGCGCTGCCGGCGGGCGCGAACCAGCGCGAGCGCTCCCCACGGCCCCGCCAGCGCCAGGACAACCCCGAGCGGCGGCCCCGCCACAAGCCAGCCGGCGGCGAACGCGCCGGCGGCAGCCAGGACGGCCAGCCGCCGTCGCTCGGGCGGCGACGGCTCGAGCCCCTCACGCCGCGCCCGGATCAACGGCGCCATCGCCCGACCGACTCCCTGCACGAGCGCCGAGGCCTCGACCGCCGCCAGCAGCTCCCACCCGGCAAGCACACCCAGCCCACCGGCGAGGGCGGCCAGCAGCGAGGCGCGGGTCATGAACGTCACGCGGCCTCTTCCAGCCGTCGCGCCAGCGCGTCGCCCAGGGGCGCGCGCCAGCGGGGGCGTTGGTCGCGCACGGCGTAGATCTCGCGGGCGGCGGCGCCGCCCGCCACCCGCACCACCTCGCTCACCGCCACCACGCGCCGCGCGCCGTCGCGCGCGCGGACCTGGTGCACCACCACGTCGATGGCGTCGGCCACCTGCTCCCGCACCGCCGCGTGCGGCAGCCCCACGTCGGCCATCAGGGCCAACGTCTCCACCCGCCGCAGCGCCTCCTCCGGCGAGCCGGCGTGGACCGTCGAGAGCGACCCGTCGTGGCCGGTGGTCATCGCCGCCAGCATGTCCAGCGCCTCGGCGCCCCGGACCTCCCCCACGACGATCCGGTCGGGCCGCATCCGCAGCGCGTTCCGGACCAGCGCGCGAATCGTCACCTCCCCGCGACCCTCGAGGCTCGGCGGCCGCGCCTCCAGCCGGACCACGTGCGGCTGTTGGAGGCGCAGCTCGGCCGCGTCCTCGATCGTCACGATGCGCTCGCCCGCCGGCACGAAGCTCGACAGCGCGTTGAGCGTGGTGGTCTTGCCCGACCCCGTGCCGCCCGACACCAGCAGGTTGAGCCGCGCCCGTACGCACCGCGCCAGGAAGTCGCGCAACGGCGGGATCAGCGTGCCGGCCGCCACCAGGTCGTCCGGCGACATCCCCCGCGGGCGGAAGCGACGGATGGTGAGCGCCGGCCCGTCCAGCGCCAGCGGCGGTATGACCACGTTGACGCGCGACCCGTCGGGCAGCCGGGCGTCCACCAGCGGGCAGGCCTCGTCGACCCGCCGGCCCAGCGGCGCCAGGATGCGCTCGATCGCGTGCCGCAACTCGGCCTCCGACCCGAACGCGGCCGCGGCCGGCTCGATCCGCCCGGCCCGCTCCACCCACACCGCGCCGGCGCCGTTCACCATGACCTCGTCCACCCGCGGATCCGCCAGCAGGGGCTCGAGCGGGCCCAGACCGAACGAGCGCTCGGCCACCAGCGCTGCCAGCCGCGCGCGCGTGTCGGCGTCCAGGAGCCCGCACTCGCGATCGACCAGGCTCCGGATGCGCTCCTGCAGGCCGCCGCCGCCATCGCCGTCGCCGGCCTCGCGCAGCAGCCGCTCGCGCAGCGAGGTCGCCAGCTCGTCCAGGCCGCCCACGCAACGAAGAGCCGCGCGCGCACCCGGATTCATCCCCCCGGATTTACACCACGAGGCCGCGCGTCGCTAGGTTTACGGGATGCGGCCGGCCGCGCCCCCCGTCCTGCCCGCCGTGGCCGAGCCGCCGGCCGCCGCCGCCGTCATGTCCAAGGCGGCGCACGAGAATTTTCCCGTGGCCAGCCGCGTACTGCCCCGGCGCCAGCGCGCGCACCTCATGGCGCTGTACGGGTTCGCCCGGCTGGTGGACGACGTCGGGGACGAGGCGCCCGGCGATCGGCTGGCCCTCCTGGACTGGCTGGACGCCGAGGTCGACCGCATCTACGGCGGCCAACCCGGCGAACCGGAGAATCCCCTCCTGCGGCGCCTGGCGGACACCGTCCGCGCCTGCGACATCTCCCCCGCCCCGCTGCGCGCCCTGATCGCCGCCAACCGCCAGGACCAGGAGGTCCACTCGTACGAGACCGTCGAGGACCTCCTGGCCTACTGCGAGCTCTCCGCCAACCCGGTCGGGCGCCTGGTGCTGCACGTCTTCGACGCGGCCACCCCCGACCGCCTGAGCCTCTCCGACTCGGTGTGCAGCGGCCTGCAGCTGGTCGAGCATTGGCAGGACGTGGCCGAGGACCTGGGGCGCGGCCGCGTGTACATCCCCACCGAGGACCTCGATCGCTTCGGCTGCACGCCCGACGACCTCGCCGCTCCCGTGGCGGCCGAGCCGGTGCGCAGGCTGATGGCGTTCGAGGTGGCCCGCGCCCGGCGCCTGCTCGACGAGGGGGCGCCGCTGGTGCGCACGCTCACAGGACGCCGGGCGCTGGCCGTGGCGGCGTTCGTCGCGGGCGGGCGCGCGGCGCTGGACGCGATCGCCCGAGCCGGCTACGACGTGCTCGCCCACTCCCCGCGGCCCTCGCGGATCCAGCGCGCCACCGCGCTGGCCCGCACGATCGCCGGGTCCCACAGGGGCCCCTGACATGGACGAGCGCCGCGCCTACCGTCACTGCGAGCAGGTCACCCGCCACGCCGCGGCCAACTTCTTCTACGGCATCCGCCTGCTGCCCGCGCCCAAGCGCCGCGCGATGTGCGCCGTGTACGCCTTCGCGCGCCAGGTGGACGACATCGGCGACGGCGCCCTGGAGGCCGAGCGCAAGCTCGCCGACCTGGCCGCCGCCCGCGCCAGCCTGGCCGCGGTCGACCCCGACGCCGACGACCCGGTCCTGGCGGCGCTGGGCCACGCCCGCCGGCGCTTCCCGCTGCCGTTGGACGCGCTCGACGACCTGATCGCCGGCGTCGAGATGGACGTGCGGGGCACGCGCTTCGAGACGTTCGACGAGCTGGTCCTCTACTGCCGGCGCGTGGCCGGCTCGATCGGGCGGCTGTGCCTGGCGATCTTCCAGCCGGCGCGGCCCGGCGAGGCCGTGACGCTGGCCGACGACCTGGGCGTGGCCATGCAGCTCACGAACATCCTGCGCGACGTGCGCGAGGACCTGGGGAACGGACGCGTGTACCTCCCGGCCGAGGACCTCCGGCGGTTCGCCATCGAGGACCTGTTCAGCGCCGGCGACGAGCCGCTCACCGACCTGGTCCGCTTCGAGGCGGCGCGGGCGCGGGGCTGGTTCGACCAGGGGCTCCGACTGCTCCCACTGTTGGACTCGCGCAGCGCCTCCTGCGTCCTGGCCATGACCGGGATCTACCGGCGGATCCTGGAGCGCATCGAGCGCCAGCCCGGCGAGGTGCTGAAGCGGCGGGTCTCGCTGCCTCCATGGGAGAAGGCGTGGGGGGCGGCCCGCAGCTTGCTGGGAGCCGGCCGCATGCGACGGGCGGAGGTGCGACCGGCCGCGTGACGGGCCACGAACAGGAGGTGCGCGGGTGAGCGGCCCGCACGTCGCGGTGGTGGGTGGAGGCCTCGCGGGGATCTCCGCTGCGCTGGCCTGCGCCGACGCCGGCGCCAGCGTGACCGTGGTCGAGGTCCGTCCCCGCCTGGGCGGCGCCGTCTACTCGTTCCGCCGCGACGACCTGTGGCTGGACAACGGCCAGCACGTGTTCCTACGCTGCTGCACCGCCTACCGGTCGCTGCTGGCCCGGCTGGGGTCCGAGCCCGACACGATCCTGCAGCCGCGGCTGGAGATCCCGGTGCTGTCGCCCGGCGGCGAGGTGTCGTGGCTGCGGCGCAGCCGGGCGCCGGCACCCCTGCACCTGGGCGCCGCGCTGGCCCGCTACCGCCACCTGTCCCCCCGCCAGCGCGCCGCGGCCGCGCGAGCGGCGCTGGCGCTGTCGCGGGTGCAGCCCGCCGACCCGGCGCTGGACCGGGGCACGTTCGGGGAGTGGCTGGCCCAGCACGGCCAGGCCCCCGAGACGGTGGCCGCGCTCTGGGACCTCATCGCGCTGCCCACGCTCAACCTGCGGGCGGGCGAGGCCTCGGCGGCCCTGGGGGCGTTCGTCTTCCAGGAGGGCCTGCTGCGCCACGCCGACGCCGGCGACATCGGCTGGGCGGGCGCGCCGCTGTCGGCGGTGCACGGCTGGCCGGCGGAGCGGACGCTGCAGGAGGCTGGGGTCGAGGTGCGCCTGGGCTGGCGCGCGCAGCGGGTGGCGGCGACCCGCGGGCGTCTCGAGGTGGAGGCGGCGAACGGCGGCGGGCTGGACGCCGACGCGGTGATCGTGGCCGTCCCCCACCAGCGGGTGGCCGGCCTGCTGCCCGACGGTGCCATCCCCGCCCCCGAGCGGCTGGCCGCGCTGGGCACCTCCCCCATCGTCAACCTGCACGTGGTCTACGACCGGCGCGTCACCGACCTGCCGTTCGCCGCCGGCGTGCGCAGC
Source organism: Actinomycetota bacterium (assembly GCA_005883255.1). GTDB lineage: Bacteria > Actinomycetota > Thermoleophilia > Solirubrobacterales > Solirubrobacteraceae > AC-38. Next base: position 21,020 of record VAXS01000116.1, read on the forward strand.
CCGGTCCAGTACCTGTTAGCACGCGGCCACGTTCCGGGCCGCCCCCGGAGTGGCCGCGCTGCGACCGGGACCGCGCACCGCCGTCCCCGGCCTGGTCCTGGCCGGGGCCTGGACCGACACCGGCTGGCCGGCCACGATGGAGGGAGCCGTGCGCAGCGGCCACGCGGCGGCCCGCGAGGCGCTGGCCGGCGCCGGCGAGCGGGCGACGGCGGCCGTCGAGGTGGCAGGATGACGTCGGCGGCGGGGAAGAGGATGCGCCGATGCGCGTGAGCACCGGCGAGGGCGGGCTGGTGGCCCTGGCCACCGGGCGGATGGACGTGGGCGCGGTCCGCGCCGGCGCCCCCGCCGCGCGCATCCTGCGCGCCGGTCCCGGCCCCCGTCGGGCCCGGGCCGCCGCCGGCCGGGCGCGCGCGCTGGAGGGCGCCGCCGTGGCGGCCGCGGGCATTGCCAGTCCCCTGCACCCGGACGTGCGCGCGGGCGAGCTGGTCGTGGCCACGGAGGTCCGGGGCCCGGCCGGGATCGTCATCTGCCCGGGGGCCGAGATCCTCGCCGGCGCACTCCAGCGCCGGGGCATCGCCGCCCGCTGCGGTCCGATCCTCTCGCTCCCCCCGGGGGCCCGGGCCACCACCGGCACCGACGGCGCCCTGGCGCTCGACCCCGAGTCGGCCTGGCTGGCGGGCGGCGCCGCCGACCGTCCGCTGACCGTGGTGCGGGCGATCGTGGACGGTGACCCGCGCACGCGTCCGGGCGCCTCGGCCCGCGCCTGGCGGACGCTGGCCCGGGCCGGCACCGTCCTGGCCGAGTGGGCGGCGGCCGTGCGCCCGCGCCGGGTCGTCCTGGGCGCTCCGCGCGCCTCGTGCGCGGGCGTGGAGCGGGCGATCGAGATCGTCGAGCGGGCCTTGGAGCGCCACGGGCCGCCGCTGTTCGTCCGCAAGCAGATCGTCCACAACACCCACGTGGTCGCCGACCTCGAGCGCCGCGGCGCGGTGTTCGTGGACGAGGTGGACGAGGTCCCCGACGGCGCCACGCTGGTGTTCTCGGCGCACGGGGTCTCGCCGGCGGTGCGGCGTGCGGGCCCTTGCGCGCGAGTGCGACGCCCTGCTGGTGGTCGGCTCCGCTAGCTCCTCGAACTCCACCCGGATGGTCGAGGTCTCCGAGCGCGAGGGTTGCCCGGCCCGCCTGATCGACGACGCCGCCGACGTCGACCTGGCGTGGCTGCGCGACGTGGAGACCCTGGGCCTCACCGCCGGCGCGTCGGCGCCCGAGCGGGTGGTGCGGGGGGTGCTGCGGGCGCTGCACGGCCTGGGGCCGCTGGACGTGGAGGAGCAGGCGGTCACCACCGAGACCGTCCGCTTCGGGCTGCCGGCCGAGGTCCGCTAGTCCCGCAGCCGCCGGTGCTCGACCTGGTCGGCGCGGCCGACGAGCACGTCGGACACCATCTCGGGCGGGAAGAGCCCGTGGTCGATCACGCCCGGCGGGGCCGACAGCGCCGCCGACACGGCGCGGGGATCGTCCAGCCCGCCGTACCAGTCCGCGATCACGCCGCCGTCGGGACTGGGCGGCGCGCCGGCCCGCACCCGGGCGTCGGGCAGCCGCCGGAACGTCGACGTCGCCCCGAAGGCCAGGATCTCCAGCGGCACCGGCGGCGCCAGCGCGTCGCACAGCTTGTCCGAGGAGACGATCACCACGAAGCGCTCGGCCGCCGCCGCCACCACCTTCTCGCGCACGTGGGCGCCCCCGCCCCCCTTCACCAGCCACCCGTCCGGGGTGACCTGGTCGGCGCCGTCGATCGCGACGTCCAGCCGATCCAGCGCGGTGAACGGCTCCACCGGCAGGCCGAGCTCCCGCGCCCGGCGCTCGGTCTCCACCGAGGTGGCGACGCAGCGCAGCAGGAGGCTCCGGGCCGCCAGCGCCGGGAGCAGGTAGGCCACCGTGGAGCCGGTGCCCAGGCCGACCCGGGCGCCGTCCGGCACCAGCTCCGCGGCCGCCTCGGCCGCGGCACGCTTCTCGCGGTCGACGTCGGGCACCGCCCGCACGCTATCCCGCGGCGCGGTCGCCTGCCCGCGGAGCCCCGCCCGGCGGCCGCTAGGCCGCGTGGGCCAGCGGCTCGCGGGCGGGCTCGAGCGCGGTGTCCAGCACCTCGCCGATCGTCATCACCGGATGGAAGGCCAGCTGCTCGCGCACGTCCTCCGGCACGTCGTCCACGTCGGGTCGGTTGCGCTCGGGCAGGATGACGTCCGTCAGTCCGGCCGCGTGCGCCGCCAGCACCTTCTGCTTGAGCCCGCCGATCGGCAGGACCCGGCCCTGCAGCGTGACCTCGCCGGTCATGCCCACCGTGTGCCGGACCGGCCGGCCGGTGAGCAGCGACGCCAGCGCCGTGGCGATCGTGATGCCGGCGCTCGGACCGTCCTTGGGGATCGCACCCGCCGGGACGTGCACATGGAACTCGCGCTCGGCGAACGCCTCCTCCGGGATGTCCAGGTCCTCGGCGTGGGCGCGCACGTACGACAGCGCGATCCGCGCCGACTCCTTCATCACGTCGCCCAGCTGCCCGGTGAGTACCAGCTCGGGCTTGCCCGGCATCGCCGTGGCCTCGATGAACAGGACGTCGCCGCCCGTGCCGGTGACGCTGAGCCCGGTGGCCACGCCCGGCACTGCCGTGCGGACCGCCGACTCCTGGAAGAACCGCTGGCGGCCCAGCGCGTCGCGGATCGCCGTGACGTCCGCGGCCACCGGCGCGGTCGCCTCGCCCGCGGCGATGCGGGTGGCGGTCTTGCGCAGCAGCGTCCCCAGCTCGCGCTCGAGCTGGCGCACG
>VAXS01000265.1 GCA_005883255.1 Actinomycetota bacterium
CAGCTGGGCCTCGGGACCGGCGCCCTCCAGCACCGCGGAGGCCGCCGCCGCCACCATCTCCGCCTCGCGCTCGCGCATCTGCGCCTCGCGCGCGCGGTCCTCGGCCTGCGTCAGGCGGGCGCGGGCCTGGCTGGCCAGCCGCCCGACCACCACCGCCACGATGCCGAACACCACCAGCGTGGCCACGTTCTCGGAGTTCGAGATCGTGAGCTGGTGGCGGGGCGCGATGAAGAAGTAGTTGAGCGTCAGGACACTCAGCGCCGCCGTCCCCAGCGCCGCCAGCTGGCCGCGGCGGATGGCGATGGCCAGCACGCCGAGCAGGTAGACGACCCCGAGGCCGGCGATGGGCGCGATCTGATCCAGGGCGGCCACCAGCAGGGTGGCGGCGGTGACGATCAGCGCCACCTCCGCCGCCGCGGCCAGCGTTCGCCAGAAGGGCCGTCGACTCATGACTCAAGCCAGTATCCCGCGCGCGCGCGGCGGCCCGGGCGTTAGCGCGATCTTGACGGCGCGGGCCCGAATCTCAGCGGAGCCTTGACGCGCCCCGGCCTAGCGTGAGAAGACGGAATGGCCCGCATCCAGGTGCACGGGCTGCGTCGCTCCGTCGGGGTACCCGGTCTCTTCGCCACCGCCTACGGCAACGTCGGGTCGTCGATCTACTACGCGCTGGGGCTGGTGGCGGCCCACGCGCTGGGGCTCACGCCGCTGGTGTTCATGCTCGCCGGCGGGCTGTTCGCGATCACCGCCAAGACCTACGCCGAGGGCGCGTCGATGTTCCCGGAGGCCGGCGGCTCGTCGTCGTTCGCCCGCCACGCGTTCAACGAGGTGGCGTCGTTCTTCGCGGGCTGGGCGCTGACCCTCGACTACATCATCACGATCGCCATCTCGGCGTTCTTCGTGCCCCACTACCTGGGCGCGTTCTTCCCGGCGCTGCGCCACGGGCCGGGCGACGTGATCGGCGGCGTGATCGTGATCGGCGGCCTGGCCGCCCTGAACATCCGCGGGCTGGGCGAGTCGGCCAAGCTCAACCTGGTCCTGGCCGTCGTGGACCTCATGACCCAGGTGCTTCTGGTCGCGGTGGGAGCCATCCTGGTGCTGAGCCCGCACACCCTCGTGCACCAGATCCACCTGGGGACCGCGCCCAGCTGGAGCCAGCTGATCTTCGCCCTGTCGGTGGCGATGGTGGCCTACACCGGGATCGAGACGGTGTCGAACATGGCCGAGGAGGCCAAGGACCCCGGTCGCGACGTCCCGCGGGCGGTGAACCGCGTGGTCATCGCGGTGCTGGGCATCTACGCCGGGATCTCCGTGATCGCGCTCTCGGCGCTGCCGGTGGTCCACCACGCAGGGCACTACAGCACTGCGCTGGGCACGCGCTTCGAGAACGACCCCGTGCTGGGGATCGTCTCGGCGCTGGGTCTCCACGGCGGGCTGCTCACCGGCGTGCGCTACTACGTGGGCGCGCTGGCGGCCACGATCCTGGTGATCGCCACCAACGCGGGGCTGATCGGCATCTCCCGGCTGTCGTGGTCGCTGGCCGAGCACCGCCAGCTGCCGCAGCTGTTCTCGCAGCTCCACCGCCGGTTCCGCACGCCCTGGTTCACGATCGTGTTCTTCTCGATCCTGGCGGCGCTGCTGCTGGTGCCGGGGAAGACCGATTTCCTGGGCAACCTCTACTCGTTCGGCGCGATGCTGTCGTTCACCACCGCGCACGCCGCCGTGGTCGCCCTGCGCCTGCGCCAGCCCGATCGCGAGCGGCCCTATCGCGTCCCCGGGAGCGTGCACTTCCGCGGGCGCGAGCTGCCGCTGCTGCCGATCGTCGGCGGGCTGGGGACCTTCGCCGCCTGGGTCTCGGTGGTGATCCTCCACGGGGAGGCGCGCACGGTGGGGGTGGCCTGGATGGTCCTGGGCGTGGCCGGCTACCTGCTCTACCGCCGCCACATCGGCGTGGACCCGCGTCAGGTCACCCGGATCGACCGGCCCAGCCGCCCGGAGCAGTTCGAGGAGCTGGAGTACGGCTCGGCGCTGGTGCCGATCTTCGGGACCGACGTCGACGCCCGCGCTCTGAGCAGCGCGGCCCGGCTCGTGGGTCCCGACGCCCGGATCGAGGCGCTGTACGTGCTGCTCGTGCCCTCCCAGCTCTCGATCGACGCCGGCCTGGCCGTCGAGGAGGCGACGGGGCGCTCCGTGCTGGAGGCCGCCCAGCTGCGGGGGCGCAAGCTGGGGCTGCGGGTGGACACCCGGCTGGTGCGCACCCGCCAGGCGGGAGCCGCGATCGTCGAGGAGGCCGAGCGGATCGGGGCGGAGATCGTGTACCTGGCCACCGCGCACGCGCCGCCCTCGGAGCGCGCCCTCGGCCCCACCGCCACCTACCTGCTCGCGCACCGACCCTGCCGGATCGTGATCGAGACCGGCCCGGACGGCCGGGGGCCGCCGTCGGCGGATCGGGTGCCGGCGACCCGGCCTGGTCGCCCTGGGCGCCCTGCTGGCCGTGGGAACGGCCGCCCGGCCCTCGTTCCTGGTCCCGCCCTCCCGCGCCGGCTTCCCGGACTGGCTGGCCGGACCGTTCCACGGGCTCGCGAGCTTCCTCCCCCACGACGCCGCCGCGCTCAACTACGGCTTCAGCGGACTGCTGGCGGCGATGCTCGCCTGCTACGTCGTGGTGGTGGCGCGCGCCTGGTCCGTGCCGGTGGCCTGGGGACTGGGTGCGATCGGCGTCCTGTACGCCGTGTTCCTGCTCGCGCCGCCGCAGCTCTACACCGACGCGCTGACGTACCTGGACTACGCGCGCCTGGGCGCGCTGCACGGACTCAACCCCTACGCGCACTTCCCGGCGGCCGTCCCGACGGATCCCACGTACGCGTTCTCCTCCTGGCATCACCTGGTGAGCCCGTACGGACCGGCGTTCACCCTGCTGACCTATCCGCTCGCCGGGCTGGGAGTGCCGGCGGCGTACTGGACGCTGCGGGCCGTGACCGTGGCGGCCAGCCTGGGCGCCCTGGCGCTGGTGTGGCGCGCGGCCGAGCGGTGGGGCCGCCCGCCCCTGCCCGCGGTCCTGCTGGTGGGGCTCAACCCGCTGGTCCTGGTGTACGGGATCGGCGGCGGCCACAACGACGCGTTCGTGGTGCTGGGGCTCGCGGCCGGCGCGGCGGCGCTGGCGGCCGGCCGCCCGGCGCGCGGGGCGGCCGCGCTGGTGGTGGCCGGCGCCGTCAAGTTGTCCGCGCTCGCCGCGCTGCCGTTCGCGCTGCTGGGAGCCGAGCGACGGCGCCGGGCCGTGGTCGGGGCGGCGGTGGCGGCGGGCGCCGTCGCGGCGGTGTGGCTGGGAGCGTTCGGCCTGCACGGTCCCGAGCTACGCGCGCAG
>VAXS01000143.1 GCA_005883255.1 Actinomycetota bacterium
GTCCAGCAGGTTGACCACCCAGTCGCAGGCCGAGTCGCCGCCGCCCACGATCACCACCTTCTTGCCCGCGAACTCCGACTTCTCGCCCACCAGGTAGTAGGCGCCGCGCCCCTCCCAGGGCGTCATGTCGTAGCCCGGGAGCTTCTTGGGCTCGAACGCGCCGTGGCCGCCGGCGATCAGCACGGTGCGCGAGCGCAGCTCGCCCCGCTCGGTGTGGAGGACGACCACGTCGCCGTCCCAGGAGATGCGCTCGGCGGTGGTGTCGAGGTGCACCGGCACGTCGAACTGCTCCAGCGTCTGCCGGCGCAGCAGCTCCACGAGGTCCTTGGCCAGCACCCGGGGATGGCCGGGCACGTCGAAGATCCACTTCTCCGGGTACAGCGTGGTGAGCTGGCCGCCCAGGTCGGGCAGCGAGTCGACGATCCGCGAGCTGGCCTCGCGCATCCCCGCCCAGAAGGCGGCCGACAGGCCCACCGGCCCGGCGCCGATGATCGTGAGGTCGCGGACCTCGTCGAAGTCCCGCGCCAGGTCGGTGTGCTCGACCGCGCTCATGTCAGCGCCTCCGCCGCCACCGGCTCGCCGTCGAGCGCGCCCAGCGCGCGCTCCACCGAGCACGCCACGCAGGTGAAGGTGGGCGTGTCGCGCAGCGTGTAGGAGCTGGACTCGCTGGTGCGCAGCCGCTGGACGAGGTCGAGGAAGTCGCCGGGCTCGTCGGTCTCGAAGGCCACCACGAACTCCTGGTCGTCGAGGCCGAACGAATAGGAGGTGTTCAGGTCCACGGAAGGGAACTCGCGTCCGATTCGGATGTGCTCCTGCATGATCCGGTGGCGTTCGTCCGCGGGCAACGCGTACCAGGCCCGCGTCTTCACGAACGGGTAGACGAACAGGTAGCGCCCGTGGGCGGGGCGCACCTCCAGGCGCGACTCGTCGGAGTACTCGGACTCCTTGGTCATCGCCAGGAACGAGTGCGGCACCTCGCACCACTTCATCAGCCCGCTCTGGGCGAGGACCACGTGGAACTCGTGGATCCGCTCCAGGTTCTGCGCCTGGGAGAGCAGCATCAGGTCGGCGTCGCCCCGCGTCCCCACCAGCGAGAACGCCCGCAGGAGGTGATCCTGGGCGAAGTCGGCGCAGGCGGCGGCGAATTCGCGCTTGTCCCGGGCGCGCTGGGCGGGATCGAGCCGGCGCCAGGCCGGATCGACCCGCAGGAATGTGTACTTGACGAAATGGCGCTCCGGCATGCAAACGCCCGCCGGACCGGGAGGGCATGGCGGGCCCGGAAAGTATAGTCCCGCCGATGCTCCGGCTCGCCCGCTTGGTGGCGGCGTGCGCGCTCGCGCTGCTCGCTGCCCTCGCCCTCCTCTCGAGCTCCGCCGGCGCCCAGGCGACCCCCGGGCGCAGCGTGGTGATCGCGTTCTGGTCGGCGCCGATCATCGACAACTACTCGCTGGTGGGCCTGCCCAAGGGGCACGAGCCCCACGACCTCTTCCTGCGCGACCTGGCGCGCGACCCGCGGCTGTCGCTCGGCCTGCTGAGCAGCGTGCAGGGCGACTACAGCGAGGAGCAGGCGCTCCTCGACATCAGCCAGGGCACGCGGCAGCCCAGCTCGCTGTACTCGCCGCGCAACCCCTATCCGCTGCGGCTCGACACCACCACCTCGACGGTCCTGGACTGGCAGCGGTCGGTGCGCCGCGCGCGCAAGGTGTCGATCACGCTGAAGCCGGGCCTGCTGGCCAGCTCGGTCCCCGGCGGCGGCGCCTACGTGGGCGTCGGCGGCCGCAACACGGTGGCCGCGGTGGCGGCGGCCAACCAGCACGGGCGCGTGGCGGCCGTCTCGCTCGGGCCCGCGCAGACGCTGGCCACGCGGGTGCAGCAGATGGCGGCCCGCAAGCGCCTGGTGGTGGTGGGCGTCTCGCCCGACGCGGCCGGGCGCGCGCAGATCGACCAGCTGGTGGCCAACCGTCCGGCACAGCAGCTGCTGTTCGTCGCCTACCTGCCGCCCACCCCGCCGCAGCAGTCGCTGTCCAGCCCGGCCTCGCGCCTGCTCAAGCAGACCGCGTTCGCGATGGGGCGCACCGGCAAGGTGGGCGGGGTCACCTCGGCCACCACGCGGCAGGACGGCCTGGTCTCCACGATCGACATCGCCCCGACCGTCCTCGACTACCTGCACGTCAAGGTGCCCAAGAAGGTGCGCGGGACCGACATCAAGGCCGGCAGCCGGGTCAGCGCCGCCCACCTGGAGAACCTGCGCCGGCGCTGGGCCGACGTGCGCAGCTCGCGCCAGGCGTCGTCGATGCGCGGGGTGGTGGCGGTGGCCGGGATCGTGTTCCTGGTCCTGGGCCTGCTGCGCGGGATCCGGGCGGCCGTGGCGCCGGCCCTGCGGATCGGGGCGCTGGGGCTCATGTGGTGGCCGACGACCGTGCTGATCAGCGCCGCGGTCGAGCCCAGCACCCGATTGAAGGAGACCGCGATCATCGCGGTGCTGGCGATCGCGCTGGCGATCGTCACCGACAGAGTGGTGCGCTGGCCCCGGGGGCCGGCGGTGCCCGCCGCGGTGGGCCTGGCGGCCTACACGATCGACCTGGCGTTCGGCGGCGACCTGCTGACGCGCTCGGTGCTGGGGCCCAGCGTGGCCTTCGGCGCCCGCTTCTACGGCGTCTCCAACGAGCTGGAGCCGCTGCTGCCGATCCTCCTGCTGGTCGGGCTGGCGGCGGTGATGACCGGCCGTCCCCTGACCCGGCGAACGCCGTGGATATACGCGGGCGCCGGACTGCTGCTGGGCATCGTCGTGGGTTGGGGCAGGCTCGGGGCGGACGTGGGCGGCGTCATCACGGTGGGCCTGGCCGTGGCGGCGGCGACCCTGGTCATGCTGCCGGGCGGGATCACCAAGCGCTCGGTGATCGTCGCCCTGCTGGTGCCGGTGGCGGCGATCGGGGGCCTGATCCTGCTCGACCTCGGGCTGTCGGGCGGCGACCACCTGAGCCGCAACCTGCTGCGCACCGAGAACAGCCGGGAGCTGTGGGAGCTGGTGGCGCGCCGCTACGAGCTGGCGTTCCGCGTGCTGAAGAGCGGGCGCACCCCGGCCTACTTCCTGGGCGTGGTGCTGGCCGTGCTGTTCGCGATCCGCAACCGGCGCTGGCTGTACGGCGAGTCCCCGCACCGGGCGTGGATCGCCGTGATGGTGGGCGGCCTGGGCGCGGGAATCGGCGGCATGCTGGCCAACGACTCCGGGCCGATCCTCCTGGTCAACTCGGTCGTCGCCCTGGCCACGGTCACGGCCTACCTGCTGGCCGGCACGCGGGCGCGCTTCCTCACCCAGCAGCCGGCCGCGCCGGCGCCCGGCCCGCCGCCCCCGCCCGGAGAGCGGCCCGCGGAGACGGTCCTCGCGGGCTGATGCGCCCGCCGCGCCGCGCGCCTGGGCTCGCGCTCCTCGCCGCGCTCGCCGCCGGGCTGCTGCTGGCCTGGCCGGCCGCCGGCGCCTCGGCGGTCACCCCCGGCCGCAGCGCGCTGCTGGTGTTCGTCCCGGCTCCGGCGGTGCCGCCGGCGCACGCCGGCCAGGCCGACCTCCTGCTCCGCGCGCTGGCCGCCCGGCCCGTGCTCGACGTGGGGCTCATGAGCGCCACCCAGGGCAACTACAGCCCGGAGCAGGAGCTGCTGGACATCACCCAGGGCATCCGCGTGTCGCCCACCGCGTACCGGCCGCCGCTGCCCGGACCGCTGTCCCTCGTGCCCGCCGGAGCCGGTGGCCGCATCGCCGGCTGGGCGGCGGACGTGCGCCGCGCGCGCCGGGCGCCCGCGACCATCCGACCGGGCCTGCTCGCCAGCTCGATTCCGGGCCGCGCCGCCTACGTGGGCAGCGACGCCGCCTCGGGGCTGGACGCCGCCGCCGCAGCCGACCGCCACGGCCGCGTCGCCCTGGTCTCGCGAGGACCGCCGGCCACCGTGGTGGCCCGGACGCGAGCGGCGCTGGCCAGCAGCCACTTCGTCGTCGTCGACCTGCCCGGACCGCGCACCCGGGCGCTGGCCGAGCTCGACGCCCTGCTGGCCGCGCGCGCTCCCCGCGAGCTCTTGATCGCCACCCAGGCGCCGCCGGCGGGCCACGTCCTGCAGTTCCTGCCGATCGGCGTCGCGGGCTCCGGACGGGGCGCGCGGGGCGTCACGTCCGACACCACACAGTGGGACGGCGTGGTCGCCGGCATCGACGTCCTGCCCACTGTCCTGCGCCATCTGGGCGTCTCCGGCCCGAGCAACGTCACCGGCGCGCGCATCCACGGCGCCGCCCGGGTCAGCGCCTCCGACCTCGAGCACCTGCGCGGCCGCTACTCGCACATCGCCCCGCGGCGCATCCGGACGCTGGAGGCCCTGCTCGCCGCCTGGGCCGCGCTCCTGGTGGGATTCGGGCTGGCGGGACGCCTGCGGGCGGGGATGCGGATCGGGGCTCTGGCCTTGCTGTGGCTGCCCGTCACCGTCCTTCTCCCCGGCGCGATCGACCCGGCGCGGACCGCCGTGGAGGCGGCGCTGGTGGCCGGGCCCGCCTTCGTCCTGGGAGCCCTCACCGACCGGTTCGTTCCCTGGCCCCGGGCGCCGATCGTGCCCGCCCTGGTCACGCTGGTCGTGTACTTCGTCGACCTCGCGGCCGGCTCCAACCTGATCACGCTCTCGCTCCTGGGCCCCAACCCGCGGGCGGGGGCGCGCTTCTACGGCATCGGGAACGAGCTGGAGCCGGCGCTGCCGATCCTGTTGTTCGTGGGCCTGGCGGCGCTGATGACCGGGCGGGAGCGCACGCGGCGGCAGGCGCTCGCGTTCGCGCTGTCCGGGCTGGTGCTGGCCCTGGCCGTCGGCTCCGGTCTGCTGGGCGCCGACGTCGGCGGCGTCGTGACCTGCAGCGTGGGCGCCGCCGTGGCCACGGTGCTGATGCTGCCCGGCGGGGTGCCGCGGCGGATCGCGGCCGCCCTGTTCGTGGTCGTCCCGGTGCTGGCGGTGGGCGCGCTGGCGCTGCTCGACCTGGTCACGGGCGCCAACAGCCACTTCGCCCGCAACGTGTTGGAGGCGCACGGGAGCCTCAACGTCTGGCAGACCATCGAGCGTCGCTACCAGTTCGCCTGGCACGCGCTGCGCCGGGGCCGGATGCCCGAGGCGTTCGCGCTCTGCGCCCTGGCAGTGGCGGTGGCGGTCGTCTACCGCGACCGCCTGTACGCGCGCCTGCCCGGTCCCGCCTGGCGGGCGACGCTCGTCGGGGGCCTGTGGGCGGGCATCGCCGGGGCCCTGAGCAACGACTCCGGCCCGCTCCTGTTCGTGGTCGCGGTGTTCGTCCTGGGCGTGGTGAGCATCTACCTGTACGGAGCCCCCCGGACGGCCGCGGGAGTCGCTACCCTCGGAACATCCGCCGCTTCCGCTCCGTCCCCGGGGGCGGAGCAGGCCGGCGCGGAGGTCCCCGCCGGCGTGAGCGCTGGCGAGGTCGTCAAACCGCACTCACCATGAAGATCGCCCTGGTCTCCCCCTACTCCTGGACGTACCCCGGCGGCGTCACCCGTCACGTCGAGGCGCTGGCCGACGAGCTGCTCGCGCGCGGGCACGAGGTGCGCGTGCTGGCGCCCTACGACGGGCCCGGCCGCGCGGCCGGCGTCTTCCACCGCGGAGCGGTGCCCGAGGAGCGCCCGGCCCCCGACTACCTGATCTCGCTGGGCGGCACCCTCGGGCTGCCGATGAACGGCGCGCAGTCCAACCTGGCGATCACGCCCTTCGCCGTGGCCACCGCGCGGCGCGAGCTGCGCACCGGCGGCTACGACGTCGTGCACGTCCACGAGCCCATCGCCCCGATCGTGGCCTGGGACGCGATCGCCTCCACCGCCGCCCCGCTGGTGGCGACCTACCACGTGTACTCCGAGAACGCGTTCGCCCACGGGATCGCCCGGCTGCTGGGCGTCGGGCGCCTGATGAACCACCTGCACGGCCGGATCGCGGTGTCCGAGGCGGCGGCCTGGACCGCGCGGCGCTTCTTCGGCGGCCACTACCGGATCGTCCCCAACGGGGTGCACCTGCCGGAGGCGGACGACCTGCCCGCCCCGGAGGAGGATGCGACCGAGCTGCGGATCGCCTTCGTGGGCCAGGCGGTCGAGCGCAAGGGGCTGCCGGTCCTGCTGCGCGCCTTCGAGGCGCTGCGCGAGCACATCCCGGCCCGCCTGGAGATCGTGGGCGCCACCGACGAGGAGGTCGCTCCGCTGCTGCTCGACGCCCGCGACGTCACCGTGCTGGGGAAGGTCTCCGACGAGCGCAAGCAGCGGGCGCTGGCCGAGGCGCACGTGCTCTGCGCCCCCTCGCTGGGAGGCGAGAGCTTCGGGATGGTGCTCACCGAGTCGTTCGCCGCCGGCACGCCGGTCGTGGCCTCGGACATCGCCGGCTACCGCGACGTGGTCCGCGACGGGGTGGATGGGCTGCTGGTCCCCCGGGGCGATGCCACCGAGCTGGCCGAGGCGCTGCGCGACCTCTGGCTGGAGCCGGAGCGGCGGGCGGCGATGGCGGCGGCCGCCCGCGAGCGCGCCCGGCGCGCCCCCGGCGGCTGCCGTCGCCGGAGCCGCCCGCCACCGGAGGACGCGCGCGCCGCCCTGTGCTGTCCCTGCTGCGACGGACGGGCCTGGCTCTGGCCTCGATCCTCGGGTTGGTGCTGGGCGTGCTGGCACTGCAGCGGATCGGGCTGGGGAACATCGGCCAGACGCTGCTGTCGTCCAGCCCGACGTGGATCCTGGTGGGCCTGGGCCTGATGTGCGCCGCGATGGCGCTGCGCGCCGTGGCCTGGCACCAGATCCTGCGCGCCGCCCTTCCGGGCGTGAAGGTCAAGCGGCGCGACGCCGCGCAGGGAACGTTCATCGGGGTGCTGATGTCGGCCACCCTGCCGGCGCGCCTGGGCGAGCCCTCGCGCGCGCTGATCGTGGCCCGGCGCCTGGGTCGGGCCCGCGAGACGCTGCCGGTGGTGCTGGGGACGATCGTCTCCCAGACGCTGCTGAACCTGGTCGCGCTGACGATCCTGGGCGGCGTGATGTTTGCCACCATCGGCCTGTTCCACGGGCACGAGGGCGCGCTGCTGGCGGCGACCGTGGCGCCGTTCGCGGTGCTGGCCGGGGTGCTGGCCGGGCCGGCCCTGCTGCGGCGCGGACGCTGGGACCGCGCCCCCCGGGCCGCGGTGTTGCGGCGTCTCCAGCGCTGGCTGGCGCAGGTCCGGGGCGCGCTGGACGGCGTGCGCCGGGGCCTGGTGGTCTTCCGCAACCCGCGCTTCGCGGCCACGGCCACGCTCGGGCAGCTGGCGGCCTGGGGGCTGCAGTTGGTCTCGTGCTACGTGCTGCTGGTGGCGCTGGGCCTGGACCAGCGAGCGGGGATCGGGGCGGCCGCCGCGGTGTTGTTCGCGGTCAACGTCACGGCCGTGCTCCCGGCCACGCCGTCGAACCTCGGCGTCTTCCAGGCGGCGTGCGTGGCGGTGCTCAGCGGCGCCTACCACGTCTCCTCGGTCGACGCCCTCGGCTACGGGATCATCCTGCAGGCGGTCGAGGTGACCACCGCCGTGGTCATGGGCATGCCGGCGCTGGTCAAGGAGGGCCTGTCCTGGCGGGACGTCCGCCTGCGCGCGCTGGCGGGCTCGCCGGTGCGCCTGCCCGCCCGCGCGACCAGCCGGCGCGAGCTCGAGCTCGAGGCCTAGGCGCCGAACGAGGCCGTGCGGACGCGGCCTCCCGTCCACACGCCGCCGTGGCCCCACTCGCGGCCGGCCCGGGCGGGCGCCACCTCCGGCGCGGGCGGCTCGAGCGCGCGGCGCCGCGCCTCGGCGCGCGCCTCCCGCAGCTCCACGACGCGCCCGACCAGCCGGTCGCGCACCTCCTCCAGCTCGGCCGCGGTGAGGATCCGGCCGGCGGGCAGCCGGGGCGGCTCGGTCGCGGGGGCGAGGGGCTCGAGGTACCCGAGCTCGCCCTCGAGCTCCGCGATCTCCTGGCGCAGCCGCCGCCGGCGCGCGCGCTCGCCCTGGGGCGCCGCGGGCGTCTCCGGCTCGCCGGCGCCCCCGGCCCGGCGAGTTGCTGGCGGGCGCTGAGCGCCGGTCGGCTCGCCGCCGGCGTCGTCCGGTTCGCCCTTCGCCCGCCCGCGGCGCTCCGCCGACCCGGGGCCCGCGTCCCGCGGCCCCCAGCCGCCGGCGACGAACAGCGCCGCGGCCAGCTCCCGCGGATCTACGCCGGCGCTCGATGCTTCCGCCGCCGCCGCGGTCAGGACCCGATCGAGCTCCGCCCGCTCGGCGGCGCCGGCGGCCACGAACGTGCCCCGGCCATGCTGCGAGGTCACCAGCCCCTCGTCCTCGAGCCGCGAGTAGACGGCGCGCACGGTGTTGACGTGGACGCCCGCCTGCTCGGCGAGCTCCCGCACTCCCGGCAGCCGGGTCCCCGGCGCCAGCCGGCCCGTGCGGATGAGCGTCCGCAGCGTCCAGCCGAGCTGGGTCCCGAGCGGGACCTCGCTGTCGCGGTCCACGGAGAGGTCGATCTGCGCCGCCATCTGTGCCAGTAGGGTAGCACTTAGTGGAGACGCTTGACTAGCACACCTCGGAGCGGGTATGTTCTAGTGTGCTAGAGCAAGGGAACCCGGCAGGGCAGGGAGGAAGCAGTGGTTCGTAGCGTCGCTGATCGGGCGTTTCTTCCGACGAAGAATTTGCTCGAGGAGGTCGGGGACATGATGATCCTGACCGGGAAGACGGTGGTGAGCGCGTTGCGGCCGCCGTAT
>VAXS01000117.1 GCA_005883255.1 Actinomycetota bacterium
CTCGATCAGGAACGTGCGGGCGAACGCCGGCTCGGCGGCCATGACCTCCAGATAGGCGCGGATGCCCCGGCGCGTGCGCTCGGCCCAGTCCAGGCGGGCGCCCGCCTCGGCCTCGGCCTGCAGGTGGCCGAGGAGCAGGTCCACGCCGGCGTCGTAGGCAGCGAGGAAGCAGTCCTCGCGGTCCGAGAAGTGCTCGTAGAACGTGCGCCGCGAGACACCGGCGCGGGCGACGACGTCGGCCACGGTGGTGGCGGCGTACCCCTTGTCCGCCACCGCCTCGGCCATCGCCTCGATCATCCGCCCGCGCTGGGAGGCCAGCACGACCTCGCGCGCGAGCTGATGCGGACCGCGAGGGAGGGTGCGAGGCGGCGCGCTCGGCATAGTGGGAAACACCAGTGTACCGGGCGGAGCGGAGGGCCCCGCCCGGCGCTGGCGCTACCCGGCGAGCGGGTCGCCGCTGGTCATCCTGGGCGGCGCGTCGTCGTCGTCGCCTTCGTCGCCGGAGGGCGGCGGCTCGGGCTCGGCCGCGGGGGGCGGCGGGCTGGGCTCGGCCGGCGCGGGCGCCGGGGGCTCCGGCGCGGACGCCGGCGGCTCCGGCGCCGTGGCCGGCTCGGTCACGGCCGTCTGCGCCTCCGGCGGCGGGCTGGGGGCGCCCGGAGCGGCCTCGGCGGGCGAGGGCGCCCCCGCGCCCGCGGGCGGAGCCTCAGGCGGCGGCGCGGGCGGAGCTTCGGCCGGCGGGGCCTGGGCGGCCGGCGCCTCCGGGGCCGGCGGTGTCCCGCCCGGCGGCGGGACCGAGCCGCTGGTGTCCAGCGGGCGCCCGTGCTTGTCGTACTCGACCGCGGGGCCGCCGGGCTGATCGGCGCCGCCTTCGCGCTGCGACTCGTTGAAGCGCTTCTGCGCCTCGTCCAGCTTCTCCTGCGCCTGTCCGGCCAGCTGCTTGGCCTTGTCCAGGAAGCCCATCTCTTCTCCTTGGCTGGCGTGCGTGTCGCTGCGCAGTCAACCGCCTGCCGCCGCGGCGCGCAAGGCCACTGGACGGGTCGCTAGGGCGCGCCGCCGCGGTCGCCCTCGGAGCGCCCGCCCCAGGTGAGGACCGACAGCGGCGAGAGCACGCCCGACCGCTCGCGCGTAGGTGGCGCCGAGTGCTCGGGCTCCCGACGGTCCGAGGCCAGGACGTGGCGCACCGGCACGCCGGTCACCCGCGCGATCCGGTGCGGGACGTCGAACTGCAGCCACTTCGAGGCGGCGCCCGGGAGCGTGGACACGACGATCTCGTCGTACTCCTTGGGGTCCCAGACATCCGTGACCGCGTCCACCGGGTCGTGGTGGCCGGCCCGGCACTCGACCTCGAGCCCAGCCTCGCGGAGCCGCCCGTGCGCGGCGGCGGCGACGCTCTCGGCCTCCTCGCGCGCCCCCGGGCCCGGGGCGGCGGCCGGGACCAGGAGCGTGAAGCGGGTGGGTCGCTCGGCGGCCAGCTGGCGCAGCGCCTCCAGCAGCTCGTCGGAGTCGGCGGTGCGCTTGGCGACGACGAGGAAGCTGTAGGTGAACGCCATCGCCTCTCAACGGTACAGCTAGAGCAGGTTCTCCAGCCCCACCAGCGGGGACTCGTCGAGCTCCCCCACCCGCCGCACCGCCAGCAGCACGCCCGGCATGAACGACTCGCGGCTGATCGAGTCGTGGCGGATGGTCAGCGTCTGCCCCACGTCGCCCAGGATGACCTCCTGGTGGGCCACCAGCCCGGGCAGCCGGACGGAGTGGATCGGGACGTCGCCGCCCATCAGCTCCGCCGTGCGCTTGGCGGTGCCGCTGGGCGCGTCCAGCTTCTGGTCGTGGTGCAGCTCGACGATCTCGGCCTTGCCCATGTGCCGGGCGGCCTCGGCGGCGAAGCGCATCATCAGCACCGCGCCGATCGCGAAGTTCGGAGCCACGAACACGTTGGCGCCGCGGGCCTCGCGCAGGGCGTCGACGTCGAACCCGGTGGTGCCGATCACCACGTGTACCCCGGCCGCCGTGGCCGCCAGCGCGTTCTCCACCGCGGTGTCCGGCGTGGTGAAGTCGACCAGCACGTCGGCGCCGTCCAGCACGTCGGCCACCGCCACGTCCAGCCGCGGATCGGCCCGCCCGGCCAGCTCCAGGTCGTCGGCCCCCTCCACGGCCGCGCACACCGCCTCCCCCATCCGGCCCGCGGCCCCCGCGACCGCGACCCGGATCATGCCGCGGCCAGCGCCCCCGACACGGGCGCCAGCGCCGAACGGAAGGCGTCGGCCTCGGGGCCGATCCCCGCCGCCGACCAGCGCGTGGGCTGGAACAGCCCGTCGACCAGCGCCTCGAGGTCCTCGAGCGTCACCGCATCGACGCGCTCGATGAGCTCGTCCACGCCCAGCAGCGGCACGTCGGTCAGGATGGACGACCCCAGCCGGTTCATCCGCGCCGTGGTCGACTCCAGCGACAGCACCAGCCGGCCCTTCACGTTCTCCTTGGAGCGCTCGAGCTCCTCGGCGCTGGCCGGCTCGGCCCGCAGGCGGTCGAGCTCGGCCCCCACCACCTCCAGGCCGGCGGCCAGGTTGTCGGCCCGCGTGCCCAGGTAGATGCCCACCTGGCCGGTGTGGGCGTACTGGCTGGAGAACGAGTAGACGCTGTAGGCCAGGCCGCGGCGCTCGCGGACCTCCTGAAACAGGCGCGACGAGGACGTGCCGCCCAGGACGTTGTCCAGCACGCGCAGTGCGAACCGGCGGTCGTCGTCGCGGGGGATCCCGGGAGCGCCCAGGCACACGTGGTACTGCTCGGTGTCCTTGCGCTCGAAGCGCACGCGGGGCGCCTGCTCGCCCGGCGGCGGCCCCGGCTCGGGCACCGGGCCGCCCGCTCCCGGCAGCCAGCGCTCCACGGCCGCCGCCAGCTCGTCGTGGTCCACGGAGCCGGCCGCGGCCACCACCACGTTGCCGGGGACGTACCGGAGGTCGTGGAAGCCGCGGATGTGCTCCAGCGGGGTGCCGGCGATCACCTCGCGGCGCCCGATGATCGCCCGCCCCAGCGGATGCTCGCCGAACACCGCCTCCCCCAGGACGTCGAACACCTTGTCCTGGGGGTCGTCCTCGTACATCGCGATCTCCTCCAGGACGACCTCACGCTCGGTGTCGGCGTCCTCGAACGCCGGGCGCCACACCATGTCGCTCATCACCTCGAGCGCGCGCGGCAGGTGCACGTCGAGCACCCGGGAGTAGATCGAGGTGGTCTCCTTGCCGGTGCCGGCGTTGAGCTCGGCGCCCATCCCGTCGAAGATCTGGTCGACCTCCAGCGAGGTGAAGCGCTCGGAGCCCCGGAACAGCAGGTGCTCGAGCAGGTGCGAGAGCCCGGCCTGGTCGTCGGCCTCAGCCGACGAGCCGGTGCCGATCCAGAAGCCGAGCGCCACCGAGCGCACCGAGGGCATCGCCTCGGTGACCAGACGTACGCCCGACGGCAGCTCCGTGATGCGGTGGTCCACCCGGAGCTACCGGCGATCGCGGTCGCGCGGACCGCGGCGGGGGCGTCCGCTGCCCCGCGGGCCACGGTCGCCCCGCGGCCCCCGGTCGCCTCCCCGGGCGCCGTTGTCCCCGGTGCCCACCTGGGTCAGCTCCTCGGCCGTCTTGCCGGCAATCGCCGGGTCGTCGGCCAGCCGCAGCCCGATCCGGCCGCGCTCGCGATCCACCTCGACCACGCGGACCCGCAGCTCGTCGCCCTTGTTGATGACGTCCTCCACCGCGTCCACCCGCTCGCCGGGCGAGATGTTGGAGATGTGCAGGAGCCCGTCGGTGCCCTTGGCCAGCTCCACGAACGCGCCGAAGGTGGTGGTCTTGACCACCTTGCCGTCGAACTCGTCGCCGACCTCGACCTCCTTGGTCATCGTCCGGATGCGGTCGACCAGGGCGTCGCCCTGCTCGCCGTTGGCGGCGTAGACCAGGACCTGGCCCTCGTCGTTGACGTCGATCTGGGCCTCGAACTCCTCCTGCAGGGCGCGGATCGTCTCCCCGCCCTTGCCGATGAGCAGCCCGATCTTGTCGGGGTCGATCTCGATGGACGAGATCCGCGGCGCGTGCGGCGAGAGCTCGGCGCGGGGCGCGTCGATGACCTCGGCCATGCGCCCGAGGATGAACTCGCGCGCCCGGTGGGCCTGGTCCAGCGCGTCGCGCAGGATGTCGAACGTGACGCCCGAGATCTTGATGTCCATCTGCAGGGCGGTGATGCCGCGCTCGGTCCCGGCGACCTTGAAGTCCATGTCGCCCAGGTGGTCCTCCACCCCCGCGATGTCGGTGAGGACGACGTAGTCGTCGCCCTCCTTGATCAGCCCCATCGCGATGCCCGCCACCGCCCGCTTGAGCGGCACGCCGGCGTCCATCAGCGACAGCGACGACCCGCACACCGAGGCCATCGACGACGAGCCGTTGGACTCCAGGATGTCGGAGACCACCCGGATCGTGTACGGGAACTCGTCGGTGCTCGGCACCATCGGCACCAGCGCCCGCTCGGCCAGCGCGCCGTGGCCGATGTCGCGGCGCTTGGGCCCGCGCATGAAGCCCGCCTCCCCCACCGAGAACGGCGGGAAGTTGTAGTGGTGCCAGTAGTACTTGGCGGTCTGGAGGCCCAGCGTGTCCAGCCGCATCTCCTCGCGCAGGGTCCCCAGCGCCACCACGCTCAGGGCCTGCGTCTGGCCCCGGGTGAACAGGGCCGAGCCGTGGGTGCGCGGCGCCACGCCCACCTCGATCTCGATCGGGCGGATCTCGTCGGCCGCCCGCCCGTCCGGGCGCTTCTTCTCCACCGCGATGCGCTGGCGGATGAAGGTCTTCTCCAGCTTGTCGAACGCCAGCTGGACGGCGGCGCGCCGCTCCGAGTGGTCCTCGGCCTCGGGATCGCCGGCGTAGCGCTCGAGCACCTCCTGCTCGACGCGCGAGCAGGCCTCCTGGCGGTCCAGCTTCTCCTCGACCTGGGTGGCCTGTTCGAGGGCGGCGCCGTGCGACTCCTTGATCTGCTCGTAGAGCGCCTCGTCCACCTGGGGCTCCTCCACCGGGAGCTTCTCCTTGCCGGCCTTCTGGGCCAGCTCGCGCTGGAGCGCGCATAGCTTCCTGATCTCCTCGTGCGCGATGTCGAGCGCGTCGAGGATCTCCGCCTCGGGGATCTCGTTGGCGCCCGCCTCGACCATCAGGATCGCGTCCTCGGTGCCGGCCACCACCAGGTCGAGGTCGGCGTCCTCGAGCAGGTCGGGCTCCTCGGGGTTGACCACGAAGTTGCCGTCGACCTTGCCGATGCGCACGGCGCCCACCGGGGTGGGCAGGGGGATGTTGGAGACCATGAGCGCCGCCGAGGCGCCGTTCATCGCCAGGATGTCGTAGGGGTGGACGTGGTCCACCGAGAGCGGGATCGAGACCAGCTGGGTCTCGTAGCGCCACCCCTTGGGGAACAGCGGGCGCAGCGGACGGTCGATCATGCGGGCCGTCAGCGTGCCCTTCTCGCCGGCGCGCCCCTCGCGCTTGAAGAACGAGCCCGGGATCTTCCCGGCCGCGTACATCCGCTCCTCGACGTCCACCGTGAGGGGAAGGAAGTCGACGTCGCGGACGTTCCCCGCGGTCGCCGTGTTGAGGACGATCGTGTCGCCCGCCCGGACGACGACCGCTCCCGAGGCCTGCCGCGCCATGCGGCCGGTCTCGAACGAGATCTCCGTCCCTGCGATCTCCACGGAGACCCGCGTCACTTCTGCCATGTTGTCCTTTCCTGCCCGCGCTTCGGTCCGCGGGCTCGAAACCTTTGTCTCTTTCTGAGCTTCGCCCCATCGTAGTGGATCGACGGGCGCTGCCCCGTTAGCCGCCGCCCTGGCTGCAGGACCGGAACCCGACCTTGCGGGCGGCGGCGGCCAGCCGCGGGCGGGCGGCCTGCAGCGCCAGGATCTGCTGTCGCAGCGCGGCCACGTTCGACCTGCGGGCGGCCTGGACCAGCTGGGCCTCGGCGGCCAGCGACTGGCGCAGGAGCGTCACGTAGGAGTCGAAGTCGCCCTGGAGATCCGAGGGCGGGCGCAGCTTGGCGAAGCGGTCGAGGGCGGCGCGATCGGAGGCCAGGAGCTGGTCGCCCTTGGCCGCCAGCGTCTTGACGGTCCGGGTGGCCCCGATCTTCTGGTCGGCGGCGCGCTGGGCCAGGCAGAGCTGGTCGCCCTGCTTGACCAGGTCGGCCTTGGAGAGCCGGTTCCCCCCGCCGCCGCACCCGGCGACTCCCAGCGCCAGCGTGCAGACCGCCGCGATCCACGTCCGGCGTCGCATCGCCGACACCCTATCCCCCGCTCCGGCGCAGGCGCGCAAGGAGCTCCGGGCTGGGCGCTCCGGCGTGGGGCGTCCCGTCCACGAACAGCGTGGGCGTGGTGGCCACGCCGGCGCGTACGCCGGCGCGGAAGTCGTGGCGCACGCGCTCCAGCACCGCGTCGGAGCGCCGGTCGCGGTCGAAGCGCTCGACGTCGAGGCGAAGCTCCTCGGCCCGCCGCCACAGGTGCGGGTCGTCGAGCCGGCCCTGATCGGCGTACAGGCTGTCGTGCATCTCCCAGAAGCGCCCCTGCAGCGCGGCCGCTTCGGCCGCGGTCGCCGCCGCCCAGGCGCGCGGGTGCTTCGAGCGCACGGGGAAGTGGCGGAACACGCGGCGCACCGGGACCTCGCCCAGCCGCACGTGCGCCAGGCGGCAGAAGTGGCACTCGAAGTCCGCGTACTCGATCACCAGCGGCGCGCCGTCCGGACCGCGGACGTGGTCGTCGGACTGCAGCGGCGGCAGCGGGGCGCTGCGCAGGTCGGTCAAGCCACGGGGCGCGCGGCGGCCAGGCCGTCGAAGATGAGGTTGGCGCCCGGCAGCTCGGCGGGGTTGGCCGCCTGGTAGCTCCAGCGCACGACGCCGTCGGGATCGACGATCACCAGCGCCCGCTGCGGGAAGCCGCCCGGGTGGTAGACGCCGAACGCCCGGCAGGCCTCCCCCTTGGGCTCGAAGTCCGAGAGCATCGGGATGGTCACGCCCAGGCTCTCGCGGAAGGCCTTCTGCGACCAGTTGGCGTCGCAGGACACTCCGTACAGCCTGGCGCCCTGGGCCTCGAACTCGTCCAGCAGCTCCTGGTAGACGCCGAACTGGTCGGTGCACACCGGGCTGAAGGCGAACGGATAGAAGACCAGCACCGTGGTCTGGCCCAGGAGGTCTTCGCGGGTGAACGCGCCCCGGTCCTCGGTGGCCAGCCGGAAGTCGGGCGCGGGACTTCCGGCCTCGATAGTCACCTTGCGCCTCCATCCTGTCGGCGCGCTTGATGACGACGCCGGGCCTCCGGCCCGTCGTAACCGCTCCGCTTCGCTCCGCTCACCTGCGGAGACCGAGCTCCGAGACCAGCGTGCGGTAGCGCTCGACGTTCTTGCGCTGCAGGTAGCGCAGCAGCCGCCGGCGCCGTCCCACCAGCATCAGCAGGCCGCGGCGGGAGTGATGGTCCTTGCGATGCGAGCGCAGGTGCTCGGTGAGGTCGTTGATGCGCTCGGTGAGCAGAGCGACCTGCACCTCGGTGGTGCCGGTGTCGCCGTCGCCCTGGCCGAAGCGGGCGACGAGCTCCTGCTTGCGCTCGGCCGTAACGGTCATCCGGCCGGACCGTAGCAAATCAGGCGCAGACCTCCCGGGCCCTCTCCACGTCGCGGCCGATCTGCGCCACCAGCTCCTCGACCGAGGGGAACAGCCGCTCGCCGCGCAGCCGCTCGACGAAGTCGATGCGCAGCTCCGTGTCGTACAGGTCCCCTTCGAAGTCGATCAGGTAGGCCTCGATCAGCACGCCGCGGCCGGTCTCGAACTGCGGGCGCACGCCGATGTTGACCGCCGCCGGGTGGCCGTTGGCGAAGGCGGCGTACACGCCCTGGTCCGGGCGCACCAGCTGCTCGTCGGGGACCAGGTTGGCCGTGGGGTAGCCCAGGTCGCGTCCGCGGCCGTCGCCCCGCACCACGGTCCCGCGGATCTGGAAGCGCCGCCCGAGGAAGGCGATCGCGTGGGCCACCTCGCCGGCTAAGACCAGCCCCCGGATGTGGCTGGAGGAGACGGTCTCGCCCTCCACCTCCACCAGCTCCACCACCCGGGTCTCGAAGCGCGGGTCGGCGGCCAGCATGTCGGCGTCGCCCCGGGCCCGGTGGCCGAAGCGGAAGTTGCGCCCCACCGACACGTGGGTCGCGCCCAGCGCGCCCACGATCACGTCGTCCACGAACGACTCGGCGCTGCGGCGCGAGAACTCCTCGTCGAAGGGGATCACCGCCACCTCGTCCACGCCCAGCTCGCCCAGCAGCTCGGCCTTCACCGGCGTGGGCGTGAGGAGCTTCGGCGCCGCCGCCGGCTGGATCACGGCCAACGGGTGGGGGTCGAAGGTGAGGACGGTGTCGGCGCCGCGAACCACCTCGCGGTGGCCCAGGTGCACGCCGTCGAACACGCCCACCGCCACGCGGCGGGGGCGCGGCTCCACCTCGGGCAGCGGCGTGATCCTCACAGGCGGGGAAGCCTACGCGGGGGGAGGCTCGGGCAGGCGGGCCAGGGCCTCGTCGAGCGGGATCGGCGTCCGCCCGTCGGCCGCCTCGAGGCCGAACGGACCGATGGCCGTGCGCCGCAGCCCCTCGCAGTAGGCGTCGCCCAGGTCGGCGACCAGGCTGCGCACGTAGGTCCCGGCCGAGCACTCGATCTCCAGCTCCACCCGGTCGCCGCGGCGCGGCCCCACCTGCTCGAAGCGGTACACGGTGACCTCCCGTTCGGGGAGCTCCACGGGCTCCCCCCGCCGGGCCCGGCGGTAGGCGCGCTCCCCGCCCACCTTGACCGCGGAGTGCGCCGGCGGGCGCTGGCGGATGCGGCCGGTGGGCAGCGCCAGCGGATCGGACGGGACAGCGCCGGTCACCTCGATCTCCCCCTCGGGATCCCCGGTGGTCGACGTGGCGCCCAGCCGGGCCACCGCGCGATAGGTCTTGGGCAGGGCCATGAAATGGCGCTGCGCGCGCGTCGCCCGCCCCACGAGCACGATCAGCAGGCCGGTGGCGAAGGGGTCCAGCGTGCCCGCGTGGCCCACCCGCGGCCCCCGCTTGCCCCCGAGCTCGCGCCGGACCGCCGCCACCACGTCGTGCGACGTCTTGCCCGGCGGCTTGTCCACCAGGAGGACGCCGTCCACCGCTAGCCGGCGTCCAGCTGCGCCGCGATCTGGGCGCGCAGGAAGTCGACCAGCTCGCGCCAGCGCATCTCGGTCCCGAAGCCCGCGGCCTGGCGGTGCCCGCCGCCGCCCTGGGTGCGGGCGATCGCGGACACGTCGATCCGCTCGTCGGTGGCGCGCAGCGACACCTTGCGCCGGCCCGCCCGCTCGGCTCCGAGGAGGTCGCGGACCAGCGCGGCCACCGCCGTGCCCTCCACCGAGCGCAGGTGGTCGACCACGCCCTCGGAGTAGTTCTCCTCGGCGCCGGTCTGGGCGTAGTCGGAGGCGGTCAGCCGGGTGATCGTCAGCCGCCCGTCGTCGTAGCGCTCGACGTTGGCCAGCGCGCGCGCCAGCAGCTCGAGCTTGCCGTACGGGATCCCCTCGTACAGGCGCCGGTACATCTCGTGGACGTCCACGCCGGCGGCGATCAGCTCGGCCGCCATCAGGTGCGCCCGCGTCCCGGTGTTCTCGTACATGAAGCGCCCGGTGTCGGTCACCAGCCCCACGTAGAGCGCCTCGGCGATGGTGGGGCTGGCCTCCACCCCCAGGCCGCGCATGAGGTCCCACACGATCTCCGCGGTGCAGGACGCCTCGGGCACGACGTGGTTGATGGTCCCGAAGCGGGTGTTGTCGTGGTGGTGGTCGATGTTCAGGATGTGGGTGCCGTCGCGCTTGAGCAAGTCGGCCGGGTTGCGGTCGATGTTCCCGCAGTCCAGGAAGATCGCCGTCCGCTCGGCCACGTCGTCCGGGGGCACGCTGATCAGCCCGTCCAGCAGGAAGAAGCGGTACTCGTAGGGCAGCGGGAACTCCTCCGGCGACATGAACATCAGGCTGTCCTTGCCCAGGCGGGCCAGGATCTCGTGGGTCGCCACCAGCGAGCCCAGCGCGTCGCCGTCGGGGTTCTCGTGGGTGACGAGGATGAACCGCTTCGCCTCGCGGATCTCCTGCATCACCTCGGTGCGGGAGTCGGCGGCGATCGCGCGCGTCACTCCCCCGCCTCGCGGTCGATGAGCTCGGTGAGACGCTGGGCGCGCTCCGGCGTCTCGTCGAGTGCGAAGTCCAGCGTCGGCGTGTGCTTGAGCCGCAGCTGCCGGGCGACCTGGCGCTGGAGGAAGCCGTGCGCCGAGCGCAGCCCGGCCAGCGACGCCTCGCGGGCGTCGGCGTCGCCCAGCACGCTCACGTGGACGCGGGCATGGCGCAGGTCGGGGCTGGTCTTCACGGCGGTCACGGTCACGAAGCCCACGCGCGGGTCTTTCAGGTCCTGCGTCACCGAGTCGCTCAGAACCTGACGGATCGCCTCGTCCACCCGGCGCAGGCGGTCACTGGCCATCCTATAGCCGACCTAGTCCTGGAGGTCCTGCAGCGAGGCGAGCGTCCGTCGCACGCTCACGCCCTGCGGGAAGCGGGCGTCCAGCCAGCGCTGCACGCCGTCGGCCACCGCCTCTGCCCGGGGCGCGCTGCCCTCGGCCAAGGCCGCCAGGAGCGTCGCCCGCTGCCAGCGGTCGTGATGCCCGACCTCGGCCACCGCCGCCCCCGCGCGGCCCTGGAGGTAGGCCTTGACCGGCGCAAGCTCCTTGCGCTTGGCCTTCAGGCTCGTGGCGTCGGGGAAGTGCAGGTCGATGGTCAGGACCGCCACGAACCCGCGTACGGGCTCGGCGCCCACCGTTAGGCGAGCTCGCGCTCGACCTTGCGCGTGGCGTAGACCTCAAGGCGGTCGCCCTCCTTGACGTCCTGGAAGTCGCGCAGCACGATCCCGCACTCCTGGCCGGCCGTGACCTCGCGCACGTCGTCCTGGAAGCGCCGCAGGGAGGCGATCACGCCGTCGTACACGACGGTGCCGTCGCGCACCAGCCGCACCTTGGCGCCCGGGGTGACCTTGCCCTCGGTGACCACCGAGCCGGCGATCGTGCCCACGCGCGAGGCCTTGAACAACTGCCGGACCTCCACCTCGCCCAGGGACTCCTCGACCTCCTCGGGCTCGAGCATGCCCTCCATGGCCGCCCGCAGGTCCTCCAGGGCCTTGTAGATCACGTTGTAGGTGCGGATCTCCACGCCCTCGCGCTCGGCGACGGCGCGGGCGTCGCCGATCGGGCGCACGTTGAAGCCCAGGACGATGCCCTCGGAGGCCGACGCCAGCATGACGTCGGACTCGCTGATGCCGCCCACCCCGCGGTGGATGACGTTCACCGCCACCTCCTGTTGGGGGAGCTTGGCGATCTCGTCCTCCAGCGCCTCCAGCGAGCCGGCCACGTCGGCCTTGAGCACCAGGTTGATGGACTGGACCTCGCCCTCCTGGGCGCGCTTGAACACGTCCTCCAGCGAGATCTTCATGCCCGAGCGCCGGGCGATGGCCTCGGTCTTCAGGCGCTGGGCGCGCTCCGTGGCCTGCTGGCGGGCGTGGCGGTCGTTGTCCACCACCCGGACGTGCTCCCCGGCCTCGGGGACGCCGTCGAAGCCCAGGATCTCCACCGGCATCCCGGGACCGGCCGCCTTGACCTTCTCCCCCATGAAGTCCTGCATGGCCCGGACCTTGCCCCAGTGGCCGCCGGCCACCAGCGGATCGCCCACGTGCAGCGTGCCCCGCTGGACCAGGATCGTGACCACCGGGCCACGGCCGGGATCGAGCCTCGATTCGACCACCGCGCCGGAGGCCGCGGTATCGGGATTGGCGCGCAGCTCCTCGAGCTCGGCCACCACGTTGATCGTCTCCAGCAGCTCGTCCAGGCCCTGCTTGGTCTTGGCCGAGACGTCCACGAACTCGGTGTCGCCGCCCCACTCGGCGGGGTTCAGCCCCCGCTGGGCCATCTCGGAGCGCACGACCTCGGGCCGCGCGCCCTCCTTGTCGATCTTGTTGACCGCCACCACGATGGGGACGTCGGCGGCGCGGGCGTGGTCGATGGCCTCGTCGGTCTGGGGCTTCACGCCGTCGTCGGCGGCCACCACGATCACCGCGATGTCGGTGACGCTGGCGCCGCGCGCGCGCATGGCCGTGAACGCCTCGTGGCCGGGCGTGTCCAGGAACGTGACCACCTTGTCCCCGCGGTGGACCTGATAGGCGCCGATGTGCTGGGTGATCCCGCCGGCCTCGCCGGCCACCACCTCGGTCTCGCGAATGGCGTCCAGCAGGGACGTCTTCCCGTGGTCGACGTGGCCCATGATCGTCACCACCGGCGGGCGGTCGACCAGGTCCTCGTCGGCGTCCTCGAACACCGGCTCGGCCTCCACGTCGTCGGCGGCGTGGACGATCTCGATCTCCTTGCGGAACTCCTCGGCCAGCACGCCGATCGCCTCGTCCGAGAGCGTCTGGGTGAGCGTGGCCATCTCCCCCAGGCTCATCAGCTTCTTGATCACGTCGGGGACGGGGACGCCCAGCGACTCGGCGGCCTCCTTGACCGTGGAGCCCGAGTTGATGCGAATGACGTCGACCGCGGTGGCGACGGAGGGGTCCTGGGGCAGCGGCTCCTGGTAGGTGCCGCGACGCCGGCGCCCGCGGCGCTGGCGGCGGGGCGGCTGCTGGGTGGCGGGCCCGCGGCCCTCCTGACGGCGCGAGGCCTGCGAGTCGATCACCACGCGGCGGCGGCCGGCGGCGGCGCCCGGGGCGCGCTCGCCGGCCAGCGAGTCGCGGGTGGGGCGCTGGGGGCGCGGCGCCGAACGCTGGGGCGGGCCCTCGGAGGCCTGGTCGGCGGCGGCCTCACCGCCGGCGGGCGGGGTGGGCGGAGGCGCAGCCTGCGCGGGCGGCGTCGCCGGCGCGCCGTCGCCGCTGGCCTTCCCGTCGGGGGCGGCGCCGTCGGCCTGCAGCGCCTGCAGCGCCGCGGCCTCGTCCACCGAGGACGCGGCCGCCTTGGCGTCGATGCCGGCAGCCTGCAGCCGCGCCAGCAGATCCTTGCTGCTGACGCCCTGCTCCTTGGCGATCTCGTGTACGCGTTTACGGGCCATCAGATGGACAAGTGTAGGGGCTCGGCGGGCACGTCCACCGGTCTCCGGAACGCCCGCGGGAAGGCGCCGCGGGCCACCGCGCGCTCCCAGCACCCGGGCCGCGGACACAGGTAGGCGCCGCGTCCGGGGAGGTGGCGGGCGGCGTCGAAGACGACCGCGCCGTCCACCACGGCCAGGCGCGCCAGCTCGCCCTGCGCGGCCTCGCGACCGCACCCCACGCAGGTGCGCCGGGGCTCACGCCGCTGGCGATCCGCCGCGGCTATGAGGCCTGCTCGGCGTCGACCTCGGCCGGCGCCTCGTCCTGGGCGGGCGGGACCACCGGCTCCGGGGCCTCGCCCTCGGGCTCGGTGGGCTCCTCGGCGGCGCTGTCCTCGGCCGCGGCCGCCGGATCCGGGCCGTCGCCTCCGCGGGCCCCGGTGACCAGCGTGACCTCGTCGCCCTCCACGCCCTCGAGCGCCTGGTGGGCCTCCAGGCCGCAGTAGCGCGAGCCCGGCAGCGCCGCGTTGGGGCAGCGGCGGCCGTTGGCCAGGATGGCGGCGCAGCGGCCCTGCAGCTCCTCGTCCTCGTAGCCGGCCTCGGCCTCCTCGGAGGCGAACTCGGTCTCGGACTTGATGTCCACGCGCCAGCCGGTGAGGCGGGCCGCCAGCCGGGCGTTCTGGCCCTCGCGTCCGATCGCCAGCGACAGCTGGTCGTCGGGGACCACGACCGTGGCCTGCCGGGCCTCGTCCTCCACGTAGACCTCGCGCACGCGGGCGGGCGAGAGCGCCTTGGCCACGAAGCGGGCGGGCTCGTCGTTGTAGGGGATGATGTCGATCTTCTCGCCGCGCAGCTCGGAGACCACCATGCGCACCCGCGACCCGCGCGGGCCCACGCAGGCGCCCACCGGGTCCACGCCGTCGGCGTGGGAGATCACGGCGATCTTGGAGCGGTAGCCGGGCTCGCGGGCCACGTTGGTGATCTCCACCAGCCCGTCGGCGATCTCCGGCACCTCCAGCTCGAACAGCTTCTTGATCAGCTCGGGGTCGCGTCGCGACACGATGATGCTCGGGCCCTTGGTGGAGGCGGACACCTCCTTGATGACCGCCTTGATGCGCGAGCCGTGCTCGTAGCGCTCGCCGTCCACCTGCTCGGACTTGGGGAGCAGCGCCTCCACGCGCTCGCGCAGCTGGACCAGCGTATAGCGCGAGTCCGACTGCTGCACCAGCCCGGTGACCAGCTCGGCCACGCGGTCGCGGTACTCCTCGAACATCATGTCGCGCTCGGCCTCGCGGATCCGCTGCAGGATCACCTGCTTGGCGGTCTGCGCGGCGATGCGGCCGAAGTCGTGGGGCGTGACGTCGCGCTCGTCGATCTGGTCGCGGTACTGCTCGAACTTGACCGGGTCGATCTCTGGGTCCTCGGGCTCGCGCATCTCCCCCGTCTCGGGGTCGATGGTGGTCCCCTCGTCGATCGTCTCCACGATCAGCTGGGCTTCGAGCCGCTCGGGGATGATCAGCTCGAAGACCTTGAAGTCGCCGGTCTCCCGGTCCATCTCGACCCGGGCGTACTTGGCCGACCCGGGCGTCTTCTTGTACGCCGACAGGAGCGCGTCCTCGAGCGCGAGCATCAGCTTCTCGTGCGAGATGCCCTTCTCGGCGGCCAGCGCCCGGGTGGCGTCGAGGATCTCCTTCGACATGGGCTAATCACCTACCAGGTTGGAACGCTTGATGTCGGCGTAGGGAATCGCCACCACCCCGCCGCCGGAGGCCACGGTGACCTCGTCCTCGCCGGCCCCGACCAGCTCGCCGGTGACGCTCCGGTTCGGCGCGGCGCCGTTGCCCGTGCCGATCGGGTGACGGGTGCGGATGCGGGCCCGGCGCCCGAGGAAGCGGCGGTAGTGATCGGGCTTGCTCAGCGGGCGCTTGCGCCCGGGCGAGGAGACCTCGAGCGCGTGCGTGGCCCGCAGCGGGGCCAGATGCTGCGTGACGCGGGCGCACAGCTCGTGCGAGACGCCGGCGGGATGGTCGATGAACAGGCGGACCGTGCCGCCCCCCACGACCTCGGCCAGCAAGACCTCGACCTCCGGCTCCGCTGCGGCGAGCCGGGCCTCGATGTCGGCCTGGATCGTGGTCATCTGACTGTCCTCCTTCAAAGAAAAAAAGTGGGCTTGCGCCCACTTTCGAAACGGCTCCCGCGGGAGCCGATACCTATCGAAAGCTCTTGCCGGGAGGATAGCACCGGGGTGCGCGATGTCCACGGCCTGCGGGGGCTTCTAAGGTGGCCCGGTGACCCGCGACGCCAGCGCCATTGTCGACTCCTACATCGCGGCCCTGCAGGGCGAGGCGCGGCGCGTCGCGCCGGGCGAGTGGGGACTGACCGTGGACGCCGCCGGCTGGCCGCTGCACGTCGGCGTGGCGATCCGCGACGGGCTGCTGCGGGCGCAGGGCGAGGTCGTGGGCGCCGGGCGCCTGCCCCCGGAGACGCTGCTGCGCTGGAACCGCGGGCTGCCGCTGGTGCGCTTCA
This sequence comes from Actinomycetota bacterium, assembly GCA_005883255.1. Taxonomy (GTDB): domain Bacteria; phylum Actinomycetota; class Thermoleophilia; order Solirubrobacterales; family Solirubrobacteraceae; genus AC-38. The sequence continues at coordinate 15,623 of VAXS01000117.1, forward strand.
CGCACACCAGCGCGGGCGCGGTGTGGGTGGAGGGGGACCTGCCGCTGGCGGCCGTGAGTCCCGACCGGCTGGACCGCTTCCTGGGGCTGCTGGTGCGGGTGGCGACGCAGGCGCGCGAGGCGGCCGCGGGGTAGCTAGCGCTCGCCGGCGGTGTCCTCGAGCTCGCGGCGGGCGGTCTCGGGGAAGGCGAGCCACACCAGCGCAGCGCCGGCCAGCGGACCGACGGCCAGGATCGCGATCGCGTGCCCGATCCCCAGCGGGCCCGCCAGCACTCCGGCGGTGCCCAGCCCGATGGCCGAGCCGCATACCGTGACCAGGACGAGCAGCGTGTTGGCCCCGGACCGCACGCGGGTGGGGAACAGCTCGCTGCCGTACGGGCTCAACGCCGCGCCGGAGGCCGCGCCCAGCAGAGCCGCGGTGAGCGAGAGCAGCCACAGCCACGGTCCGCCGGCCACGAAGAACCCGGCGGCCGCCAGCGCCGACGCGGCGCCCAGGGGCGCCCCCACCACCTTGCGCCCGAACCGGTCCGCCAAGCGCCCGCCCGCCACCACGCCGGCGGCGCCGGGCGCGGCCGTCACCGCCAGGAACGCCACGATGTGCAGCGACGAGAAACGGTGCACGTCGTGGAGGTAGCGCGTGAAGAACTCGACGCTGGGGGCGAAGAAGGCGGCGCTGAGGAGCGACGAGGCGCCGACCACGACCAGCCGCCGCCGGTAGGGCGGGCGCAGGAGCTCGCGGTAGGCGTGGGGCTCGCCGGCGTGGCGGAGGAAGCGCGGCGACTCGGGCAGGCGGCGGGCGGCGTGGAGGACCAGCGGTAGGCCCAGGAGCTGGAGCGCGTAGGCCGCCGCGAAGCCGCCCCGCCCGGCCGCCGCCAGCGGCAGCGCCAGGACGGCCAGCCCGGTGCCGATCCCGCCGGCCACCAGCACCAGCGACAGCATCAGCGCCCGGTTGGCTGCCGGCACCCACTCCACCGCCAGCACGCCGATCGCCACGGCCAGCGTGGTGTCGACGCAGCGCAGGACGAGATGGGCGCCCACGTAGGCGGCGAAGGTCGGGGCCAGCCCGATCGCCGCGCCCAGCAGACAGTGGACGACGGCGGCGGCCACCACGAAGCGCCGCCGGCCGACCCGGTCGGCCGCCAGCCCCAGGGCGACCGCCAGCAGCACGCCCACCCGCACGATCGCCAGCCCAGCGCGTCGTCCGGTGGCGGTCGTCCGGCCTCCAGCGCGGCGGCCACAGCCCGGGCGCGGCGGGCCACCAGCGGCCGCCACAGGAACGCGAAGTAGGGGATCGGCAGCCGGTAGCGGAGGACCACCCGGCCGTCGCGCCGCTCCAGCCGGACGTCCTCGGCCAACGGAAGCGCCTGGGGCGCAAGCGCCGGCCGATCCTGGGGCGGCGCGGTCAGGCGGCCTTGCGGGAGCGGTCCCGGTAGATCCGGTAGTCGCGGCGCTCGGGGCGCAGGTGCGCGGCGACGGCCAGCGGATGGCGGGCCTCGGCGTGGCGCCCGAGCCGCTGCAGCGACCGGCCCAGGCAGAACAGCGCGTAGTCGTTGGTGGGCGCGCGCTCGACCACGGCCGCGAACTCTCCGCGGGCCTGCTCGAAGCGGGCGCAGTGGAAGAAGGCGCGGCCCAGCGCCTCGCGGATCGAGGTCTTCTCGGGCTCGAGATCGCGGGCCCGGGCGAGCGGGACGGTGGCGGCGTGGTAGTCGCCGGCCTCGAGTAGATCGGTCCCGCGCCGGAAGAGGTCGTAGACGGACTCCATCCAGATCAGTGTAGGGGTCTCGGCCGGGGCGGTAGAGCCCACAGCGCCCGCAGCCGGCCGGTCGCTCCCAGCCCCCGGCCCAGCGCCCGGCGCAGCGCCCGGCGGTGCTCGCGGGTGGGGCCCGCGCCCGCCAGTCCGTACCGGCGTTCCGCCACCGCGCGCAGGTAGCCCACGGCGTCGGGGTCGCGCCCGAACCGCCGCTCCAGCGCGCGCAGTGTGGTCCCCGGCGGCGGGGGCCGTCCGCAGCGGCGCAGCGCCCGCTCGAGCTCCTGGAGCTCCGCCGTCGCCGGTTCCGCCCGGCGCGCCCGCACGCCGCCGGCAGCCAGCAGCCCGGCCAGCAGGACGCCGATCAGCACCAGCGCGCCGGCCAGCGCGATCGTCCTCACCGGCGCGCCCTGGCCGCCGCTCACGGGGACGGCGCCGATCGGGGCGCCGGGCCCGGGCTCGGCGCGCTCGACGCGCCGGGCCGCCCGCTTCGCCCGCAGCGGCGCCGTGGCGCTGGGCAGCAGGTCGACAGGGACGAACTGGGAGCGAGCCGGCGAGTCAGGGGGCGTGGGGTCGAAGGTCACCCAGCCGTAGCCCGGGAAGTAGGCCTCCACCCAGGAGTGCGCGTCGAAGTCGCGGACCACCCACTCGTGGCGGCGGCGGTCATATGTCCCCGGGCTGAAGCCGCCGGCCACGCGGGCCGGCACGCCCGCCATCCGCAGGAGCAGCGCCATCGCTCCCGAGAAATGCTGGCAGTAGCCGGTGCGGTCCCGGAACAGGAAGGTCTCCAGCGGGTAGCGGGTCTGCGGCGGCAGCTCGCTGTAGGCGAAGCCGCCCCGGTCGAGGTAGGTGAGCACCCGCTGCACCAGCTCGTAGGGAGTCCGCGAGCGGGCGGCCAGGCGCCGGGCGAGCGCGTACGCGGGCCCGTACGCGGACGCGCGGAGCGTCCCGTCGGGCACCGACGCCGGCGGCTGACCCGAGCCGAACGCGCCGAAGCGGACGTCGACGGTCCGGGCCGCGCCGGGGGCCGGCTGGGAGACCGGGATGCCGAGCGTGAGGTACGTCGACCCCAGCTCGGACGGGTAGGCGCTCCCGGCGGTGGCCAGCTGGCGCGGGGACGGGCGGGGGAAGTACACGTCGGCCACGTAGGAGTCGCCCTGGCGGAGCGGCGACTCGACCTCGGCGGTCGCCGGGTCGGTGGGCGAGATCGGCGGGCTCGGGGTGCCGCGCACGTCGAAGGTGACGCCCGCGGCGATGACGTCGGTGCTGCGCAGCCCCCGCACGGTCACGCGCACGCGCTCGCGCCAGCGGCGCAGCTGGGCCGGCGAGTCGGGCACCTGGCCCTGCAAGGTCGCCCCGTCGCCCACCGTCTGGCGGCTGCGCTTCCAGCGCACCCCGTCGAACTGGTCGAGGTCGGCGGCCTTCCAGTACGCCTCGCGCGGGGCGCTCACCCGCAGCAGCTCCTGGCCGTTGCGCGGCCAGTCCAGAGGGCCGTAGCGGTGGTCGAAGTCGTAGGAGACGGTGCCGGAGCCCGCCAGGTGCCGCGCCAGCGCCTGGTAGTCGATCCAGGGCCGCCCCCGGTCCAGGCTGGGCGCCAGCGCCAGGCCCAGCGCCAGCGCGGCCAGGACCGCGGCCCCGGCGGCGGGCGCCCGGCGCGCCGGCAGGCGGTCGAGCCACAGGAAGGCGGCCAGCAGCAGCGCGAACACGGCGCCCCGGAGGAACTGGTGGGAGGTGGGGGCGTCGATGGCCGGGACCGCGTACAGGCTGCCCAGGGCGATCAGCGCCAGCGCCCGTCCGCGGGCGGCGTCGCGGGGCCGGCGGGGCCCGAACGTGGCGGCGGCGGCGACCAACAGGAGCAGCCCACCGCCGGCGAGCAGCACGATCGCCGGCCAGGGGTCCGGCCCGGCGTAGGGGACGCGGACGTCGAACAGGCTCTGGACGCCCTGACGGACGCCGTCGGCCAGGCCGCTCCAGCCCGCGGGGGCGAGCAGCGCGCCGCCGACGCCGCCCACGGCCAGGGCGCCCGCCAGCGCGGCCACCAGCGCCGCCGCCACCGCGGGGCCGCGCACCCGCCAGCGGGTGCCGCCCAGCGCGGCCAGCGCCAGCCCGAAGACGGTGGCGATCGCCAGCTCCCCCCACACCCGCCCGCCGGCGCCGGGCACCACCAGCTCGGCCCAGCGGGCGGCGCCGAAGGCGCCCAGCGCCCCGAAGGCGACGAGGCGGGCGGCGAGCGGGGGCAGCAACAGCCGCGGCGCCGCCGGCAGCCGGGGCCGGGAGGCGGACACCGCGTGCGCGCTCACGCCGCGGCCCTCCCGGCGCGACCCAGGCTGTACCCGCGGCAGCCGGCGACCTCGAAGACGGCGGTTCCGGGAAGCTCGGCCGGCACGACCAGGACGCGGGCGCCCGGGGCCTCCAGCAGCGGGCGGGGCAGGCGGGCCAGCGGCCGGGCGGCGACGTAGAGCACCGCGCCGGTGCGGCCCGCGAGCGCGGCCAGGGGCGGCGGCGGACCGGCCTCCACCACCGCCAGCCGCGCCCACACGGCGGGCCACGCCCCCAGGTCACGCTCGATTCGCCGCACCCGGCGCTCGCCGGGGAGCAGGACGGCGCAGCCCTCCATGCCCGCCAGATGGCGGCACAGCGAGGCGGCGGCCCGGACCGCGGCGTCCAGGTCCTCCCCGCTGGCCGGCGCCGAGGGATCGAGGACCACGAGCGGGTGCCCGTCCTCGCTGGGACGCAGCCGGCGCTCCAGGAGCCCGGCGCCGCGGGCCAGGGCCGGCCAGTGGATGCGCGAGGCCGGCGACCCGGGCCGGTAGGCCCGCAGGCCGTCCACCTCGACCTCGGCCAGCCCGGCCAGCGCCAGCAGCGCCCGGCCGGCGCCCGTGGGGTCTCCCCCGCCCACGGCGCCCACCGGCTCGATCCGCGGCAGCACGAGCATCTCCACCGGGTCGGCGTCGGCCGGCAGGACGGTGCGGGCGGTCAGCTCCAGGGGATCGCCCACCCGGGCCGCGGGCGGCGCCAGCCGCCGCCGGCCCCGGCGGGCGAAGCGCACCATCACCCTGATCCGGGCGCCTCGCCGCCCCGTGCGCAGGGCCACCGGCGCACCCAGCAGCGGCTCGTCCACGGTGCCGCCCGGCAGCGGCACGTCGCTGCTGACGCGGATCGTCAGCTCGACCGGCTCGTCCTCGACCGCCCGGGTGGCGCTCAGCCCGCGCTCGACCCGCACGCCGGCGGCGGCGACGCCGGTCCAGGCGGCCGCGCCCGCGGCCAGCGCCACGAACGCCACCGCGCCCACCAGCAGCGGCTCGGCGTCGAACAGGCCGGCCACCACGAACAGCAGCAGGCCCAGGCCGCCCACGCCGAGCGGGAACCGCCGATCTCCGGCCGCCCGCGCGGGCCGTCCCCGGCGTCGCATGGCTAGAGCGCCGGCGTCGCCTCGATGGCGGCGTCCACCACGGCGCGACGTGTCTCGTCGGCGGGCACCCCGACGGTCTCGGGCGCCGGAAGCAGGCGGTGGGCCAGGACCGGCTGGGCCAGGGCCTGCACGTCGTCGGGCAGGGCGTGATCGCGGCCCTCCAGCAGGGCCCGGGCCTTGGCCGCCCGCAGCAGCATCAGTCCCGCCCGGGGCGAGGCGCCCAGCTCCACGCGGGGATCGGCGCGGGTGTGCGCCAGCACCGCCACCACGTAGTCGCGCAGCGCCTCGCTGGCCAGCACGCGGGTGGCGGTGTCCTGCAGGGCCACCACGTCGGTGGGGCTGGCCACCGTCTCCAGCTCCAGCACGCGGTCCCCCGCCTCGTGGGCGGCCAGCATCGCCGCCTCCGCCTCGCGCTCCGGATAGCCCAGCGACAGCCGGACCAGGAACCGGTCCACCTGCGCCTCGGGCAGCGGGTAGGTGCCCTCGTACTCGATCGGGTTCTGGGTGGCGAGCACCAGGAACGGCCGGGCCAGCTCGTGCGTGTGGACGTCGACGGTGACGTGGCGCTCCTGCATGCACTCCAGCAGGCCGGACTGCGTCTTGGGCGACGCCCGGTTGACCTCGTCCACCAGCACCACGTTCGCGAACACGGGCCCGGGGCGGAACTCGAACCGCTGCTCGCGCTGGTTGTAGACGTTGGCGCCCACGATGTCCGCGGGCAGGAGGTCCGGGGTGCACTGCACGCGGGCGAACTGGCCGCCGATCGACCGGGCCAGCGCCCGGGCCAGCGCGGTCTTTCCCACGCCCGGGTAGTCCTCGATCAGGACGTGTCCGTCGGCGGCCAGGGAGATGACGACCTGCTCGAGGACCTCGTCGCGGACCTCCACCGCCCGGGCGACGTTGGCCGCCACGCGGCGAGCCAGTCCGGCCGCCGCCTGCAGATCAGCGGCGGCGGCGCGTTCCAGGCGGCCCGACCGCTCCATCCTGGGAGTTGTACTCCTCACGCCCACGCAGCTGAGCCACTGCGTCCAGGATGGCGGCCGCCACCTCGGCCTTGGAGGACCGCGGGACCCCGGTCTCGCCGGCGGCGGTGAGGATCGTGACCTCGTTCTCGCCCGCGTCGAACCCGATGTCGCCGCGCGAGACGTCGTTGAGCACCACCGCGTCGAGCCGCTTGTCCGCGAGCTTGCCCCGGGCGCGCTCCAGGCCGCCCTGGCCGTGCTCGGCGGCGAAGCCCACCAGCACCTGGTCCGGTCGCCGGCGCCCGGCCAGGCCGGCGAGAACGTCCTCGGTGCGCTCCAGCTCGAGCTCCAGCCGCTGCACGGCGCCCTTCTTGATCTTCTCGTCGAGCGCGTGCGCCGGGCGGTAGTCGGCCACGGCGGCGGCCATCAGCAGCACGTCGCAGTCGTCGAAGCGCGCGCCGGTGGCCTCGGCCAGCTGCGCCGCGGTCTCGACGTCCACGTACTCGACCACCGGGTTGCGATCCAGACCCACGTTCGCGGCCAAGCAGGTCACCCGGGCGCCTCGCCGGGCGGCCTCGTCGGCCAGCGCGAAGCCCATCCGTCCCGACGAGCGGTTGCCCACGTAGCGGACGCTGTCGATGGGCTCGCGGGTGCCGCCGGCGGTGACCAGGACCCGCAACCCGTCCAGGGGACGCGGCGCGCCGTGAGGCACCAGCGCCTCCACCGCCGCCAGCAGGTCGGCGGGCTCGCGCAGGCGCCCGGTGCCCCACTCGCCCTTGGAGCCCAGGGCCCCGGTTCCCGGCTCGAGCACGGTCACGCCCCGCTCGCGGAGCAGGGCCAGGTTCGCCCGCGTCGCGGGGTGCTGCCACATCTGGTCGTTCATCGCGGGCGCCACGGCCACCGGGCAGGCGGCCGCCAGCGCGGCGCTGGTGAGGAGGTTGTCGGCCAGCCCGTGGGCGAGCTTGGCCAGCGTGTGGGCCGTCGCCGGCGCGATCAGGTAGCAGTCGGCGTTGCGGACCAGCTCCAGGTGCGAGAGCGGGTCGTGCTCAGGCGGCGTCTGGTCGGGAAACGCGCCGCGGGCCGGATCGCGCTCGAACTCCGATACCAGGACGGGGGCCCCGGTGAGCGCCGCGAACGACGCCCGCCCCACGAACCGTTCGCTGGTCGGCGTTTGCACCACCCGGACGGCGTGCCCGGCCTTGGTGGCCAGGCGGACCAGCTCCAGCGCCTTGTAGGCGGCGATCCCCCCGCTGACGCCGAGCAGGATCCGGGCCATCAGGGCCTACCGGTAGTGGTACTTGATCTTCCCGTCCGAGATCTCTTCCAGGGCGATCGTGAGGTAGTTCTTGGAGCGCGTCTCGACCATGGGCGGCGGGAACTCGTCGAACGTCCCCTCGCCCAGGTTGTGGTAGTAGGAGTTGATCTGACGCGCGCGCTTGGCGGCCACGATCACGCTGGCGTAGTTCGAGTCGACCTGGCCGAGCAGCTTGTCGATGCGGGGAGAGATCATGCGATCATTGTAGCGGTGGGCGTCGGCGCTCCTACGGGTCCCGCGCCGCCCGCACGATCGCCACCAGCTCGGCCACGGCCCGCTCGAGGCGATCGTTGACCACCACGTGGGGGAACTCGTCCTGCGCTCCCATCTCCTCCCGGGCGGTGCGCAGCCGGGCCTCGACGTCGCGCGGGGAGTTGCTCCCCCGCCCCACCAGCCGGGCTCGTAGGGCCTCCAGCGAGGGCGGCGCGATGAACACCTGGACCGCCTCCGGGATCGCCTCGCGCACCTGTCGCGCACCCTGGATCTCGATCTCCAGCACCACCGGGACGCCGGCTTCGACCCGGCTCTCGAGCTCCGAGCGCAGCGTGCCGTAGCGGTGGCCCGAGTAGCTGGCGTGCTCGATGAACTCCCCGGCCGCCAGCCGGCGGTCGAACT
>VAXS01000144.1 GCA_005883255.1 Actinomycetota bacterium
GAAGTGAACGTTGCCGTCGCGGCCGCCGGTGACGCCGCCGGCCCGGCCCATGTACTGCCCCAGGATCCGCCCGGGCTCGACGCCGCGCACCAGGTGGGCGGCCAGGTCGCGGTGTAGGACGCACAGCCGGTCCTCGGGCGCCAGCGCGAACGCTGCGCCGGCCGAGACCGCCTCCTGGCCGTAGCCGTCGTAGAAGCTGCCGGGCACCTTCCCCTGCCGGTACAGCGACAGGGCGCGGGCCTCGATCGCCCGCATCAGCAGCATGTAGCGGAGCAGCGCCACCCGGTCCTCGCGGGTCAACCGGTCGCGCTCGGCCCGTTCGTAGGCGGCGGGCCGGACCTGTTGGGTCGCCATGTCCTCTTCTCCTCTCGGGACCGGCAGCGGGATCTCCGGCCGGTCCGCTCACCGCGCCGCGACGGGATCTCCGCGCGGCGCGCCGGGGTTGCTCACAGCGAAGTCGTCTCAGCCGGCCTGGGGCACCCTCCCGTTGTCGCTCGCGGCGATCGTAGGAGTCTCCCCGGCGGCAGCGCCCAACCGGGCTCGCGCCAGCTCGACCGCCGCCGCAAGGGGGGTGGTCCCGCGCTCGCGGGCGCGGGACAGGACGCCGGCCATCACTTCCTCGATGGCGGCCACGCGGCGCCCGGCGCGCTCCCGGTCGTAGCCGTCGCGCTCGAGCTCGAGCGCCACGTTCATCAGGCCGCCGGCGTTGGCGATGAAGTCGGGCGCGTACAGGACGTCCCGCCGCGCCAGCCGCTCCGCCAGTCCATCCTGGGCGAGCTGGTTGTTGGCCGAGCCGCACACGATCCGGCAGCGCAGGGCATCCACGTTGCCCTCGTCCACCACGCCGCCCAGGGCGCAGGGCGCCAGCACGTCCACGTTGGCCAGGAGCGAGCAGGCGCGCATCGCCGCCGCCACCCCCGCCGCCGTGTGCGGGCTGGGATCGCCGCTGCCCCCGTGCACGGTCGGCAACCCGGTGACGAACCGGGTGTGCTCGGCGATCGTGACCATGTCGCGGGCGTTCGTCCCCACGTCCTCGGCGGTGATGTAGGAGCCGTCCAGCGCGTCCACGGCGTCGGCGAAGTCGAGCAGCAGCGAGCGGCGCAGCGCGCCCTCCGGGGCCCGCGTCCCCGGCGGCAGGCAGATCACGCCCTTGCCGCCGCCCAGGTGAAGGCCCGCCGCCGCGGCCTTGAGCGTCATCGCCCGCGACAGGCGGAGGGCGTCGCGGGCGGCTTCGGTGGAGCTCGGATAGCGCCACATCCGGCAACCGCCCAGCGCCGGGCCCAGCGCGGTGGAGTGGACGGCCACGATGGCGTAGAGGCCGGTGCGCCGGCCGCGGCGGATCACCAGCTCCTCGTGGTCGATGGCCAGCAGGGCTCCGCCGGGGTCGGCGACCGGCGGCGCCTTCCCGTGGGGCGTTACCGGAGCGGTGTCGGGGCGAGCTGCCATGCCTCCTTCTTCGCTGGCCCTTCCAGGGTATCGCTTCGGAATTACCCGCCCGAAGCATCGGCTAGCCGTGACGGCGGCTAGCGCCCGAGCCCGGCCGTCAGCACGTCGTGGGCGATCGGCGCGGCGGTGTCGCCGCCGAAGCCGCCGTGGACCACCAGCACGCCCACCGCCAGCTTGGGCGCGCCGGCGGGCGCGAAGGCCACGAACCAGGCGTCGTTGGGCTGGCCGCCGCCCAGCTCGGCGGTGCCGGTCTTGCCGGCCACCTGCACGCCCGAGATCGCGGCCGCCGTGCCCGTGGCGCCCGACCCGTTCACCACGGCCAGCATCAGGCGCTTGACCAGCGCGGCCACCCGCGGCGTGGTCACCCGCACCAGATGAGGCTCGCCGCCGTGCAGCAGCGTGAGCCGGGGCCGCTGCCCGCCGTCGGCGATCGTCGACCCCACCCACGCCATCTGCAGCGGCGTGGCCAGGACCCGGCCCTGGCCGAACGCGGTGACGCCGGTCTCGGCCGCCTTGGCCACGCTGGCCGCGTTGGGCAGCGTGCTCTCCTTGGCGGTGGCCACCCCCGGCACCGGCGGGGAATTGAAGCCGAAGCGCTCGGCCACGTTCACCAGCCGGCGGGCGCCAAGCCGCACCCCCATCGGCGCGAACACCGAGTTGCACGACTTCGCGAACGACTCCGTGAGGTCCCCGCCGCAGCTCTCGTGGTTGGCGTTGGCCACGAAGCGGCCCTCCACGTTGGCGCCGGTCTGGACCGGGAACGTGCTGCGCAGGTTGACGATCCCCGCCTCCAGCGAGCCGGTCAGCGTCATGATCTTGAACGTGGAGCCAGGCGGCTGGAGGCCGTCGAGGGCGATGCCCGAGAGCGCCAGGATCTCGCCGGTGCCCGGCTCGACGACGGCCACCCCGCCGAACTTCCCGCCCAGCGCCGAGCTCGCCGCCGACTGCAGGTGCGGGTCGATCGAGGCGTGCACCGGCGGCGAAGGGACGGCCCGGGTGCTGGCCAGCACCCGGCGCCCCGCCAGCAGCCGCCCGCCGGCGCGACCGCGCAGCTGGGCGTCCAGCGTCCGCTCCAGGCCCGAGGTCCCCACCAGCGTGTCGGAGGGGAACCCGGCGGCCGTCAGCGCGCCCAGCTGCGCCCCGCTGGGCCGGCCCAGGGTGCCCACGATGCCCAACTGGGAGCCCAGCGCGCTCGGGAATCCGTCGCGGTCGGCCAGCGGCTGCCCGTCGCGCGCCACCAGCGGCGCCCGGCGGGGCGCCTGCACGATCCGGCGCAGGCGCTCGCCCGGGCGCAGTCCGGGGAACACCAGCGGCGCCGTCCAGGCGATCCGCGGCGGGTCGCCGTGGACCGGCAGCGTCACTCGTCCCCGCAGCGTCCCGAACGCCTGGGTGCGCACGCTCACCGGCAGCGACCAGCTCCCGCCGCGGCGGTTCGCCTTGCCCGTGCGCAGGGCCGCGATGGTGGCCGTGGCGCCGGCGCGACGGTAGGCGCGCGCGAACGCCGGCTCCGACACCCGCCGGCGGGTGGCCGCGTCGAGCTGCCCGTACATCGCGCGGTAGTCGCGCCGCTCCCAGGCCCGGGCGAAGCGGTCGACCACGCTGCGCTCGGCGCGCACCCGGCTCTGATGGGTGAGGATCAGGACCGCGGCGGCGACGCCCCCGGCCACCACCACGGCCAGGACCACGAACGGCAGGACGGAGCGGCGCCGGCGGGGAACCCGCGGCCTCAGCGCCCGCCCGCGCCGGCGGCGCCGGGGGGGCCGGCGGCTGGATTCCATGTACCGGGGCCGGACCGGCATTCGCGCATCCTACGAGCGCCGGATCGCGACGCCGAGCAGGATGGCCAGCAGCCCCAGCACCGCCGCGCCCAGGTACAGCACTACGCCGGTGACGTCATCGGGACGGAGGAGCACGGCCAGCGCGACCACCACGCCCATCCACAGCATCCCCATCACCACCACCGCCGCGCCCAGGCCGCGGATGAGCAATCCCCCGCGCACCGGCTCGTCGCCCGGCTCCGCCGACTCGCGGGCGTCCCGCCGGCGCCGCAGCCACCGTCCCAGGAGGCTGGGTTGCAGCGCGACCGAGCGTGGGCGCCCGGCCCGCGCCGGCGGCACGGCCTCGTCGGCCAGCCAGCTCTCGACGGGCGGCTCGGAGTAGAGCTCGGGGACGGCGACCGCGCCCTCGTACGGCGGCGGCGGATCCGGCCGCCGGCGCGCCGCGGCGTACGTGGCCGGGGCGGTGGACCCGCCGGGCCGCAGCCGTATGCCCACGTCCCAGGCGTCGTCGGCCAGCCCGGCGCTCTCGTCCAGCGCGTAGAACTCGAATCGGGCGGCCTTGGGGTCGTCCCGGTTGCGCCGCTCGGCCTCGGCCTCGGCTTCCTCGCGCTGCATGCGGCGACTCTATTGACCGCTAGCGCCGCCAGATGCCGCCAAATACCGGTGCAATCTCCCCGTTCGGGGTCAAGGATCGCCCCCCGGCGACCGATCATCGAACAGGATGGAGTACGTCCACCACTGCGTGTTCTGCGGCTGGAGTCGCGCCGCCAGCTCCCCGACTCTCCTCGCTCCCCGCTGCGAGAGCTGCGGCTGCACGCTGCGGGCCGCGACGGCGGAGGAGTGGTCCCGCACGGGCGGCACGCCGCCGGAGGAATGGCATCCGCCGGCCCGGAGCCGCGACGTGACGTCGCTGTTCGCGGCGCTGGTGGCGGTCCCCGTGCTCCTGCCCCTCGCCGGCATCGACGTGGGCGACGTCACGTTCGCGATCCCGTTCGCCCTGCTGCTGTTCGCCGCGGTGCGCGCGGCGGCGGCGGCACGCGCGGTGCCGGAGCGGCGGGGGATGTGGTGGGCGCTGAGCCTGGCCGCCGCCACGGCCGCGGTGTCCTCCGCGGTGGCGGTGGCCACCTCCGTGGCCGGCAGCTCGTCGCGGCCCGCCTTCTACCTCGGCGCCGCCGGCTCCGTGCTCCTGTTCGCGGCCATGGCCCTGTGGGCCCGCCGCGCGCTGGAGGGAGTGCGGATGGAGCGCGTGGTGGACGCGCTGCTGCTGGCCTGCGTCGTGGCCGCCGGCGCCACCTACTTCGTCGCGGTGCCGGGCTTCGGCCGTGGAGGCTCCGTCCTCACCGGCGTGTTCCTGGTCGACCTGGCGGCGCTGCTGGTGGCCGCGCTCGCGACCGTGGGCCGCGGCGGCAGCCGCCACCGGCGGATCGGCTGGTGGCTGGTCGGGGCGTGCGCCGCCGCGATGGTGGGCGACGGCGTCGTGGCTCTGACCGTGGGCGACGCGCTCGGGGCGCACGGTCTGCCCACCGCGCTGCTGTGGGCGGCCGCCGGCTACTGCCTGACGGTCGCGGCCGAGGTGGACGTGCCCCGGCCCGAGGACCGCGAGGAGTCCGAGCTGGGCGGCGGCCGGCGCTGGCTGCTGGTCCGCGTCGTGCTGCCGGTCGTCGCGGTGCTCGTGTTCCCGATGGTCGGCCTCGTCCTGACGGTCACCGACGGCATCGGCGCCTGGGGCCTGGCTTTCTTCGGCGCCTTCTTCGTCGTCGTGCTGGGCCTCTCGTTCGGCCGGCAGGCCTGGCTGCTGGTCGACAACCGCCGGGCGGTGATGGGGGAGCGGCGGATGCGCGAGGAGGTGATGCGCCGCAACGAGGAGTTGGAGGCGCTCACCGGCCTGGCCACCACGATGACCCAGACGCTCGAGGAGGCGCCGATCATCGAGCAGGCGCTGGGCGTCCTGCACCTGGCGGCGCGGGCCAGCAGCTCGGCGCTGCACACGTACGCCGGCGACCAGCTCGAGCTGCAGGCCGTGGCCGGCGCCTGGAACGAGGAGCACGCCTGGGCCGCGGCGTCGGAAGCCTTCGACGGCGAGCCCACCCTGCACGAGCGCGGGGGCCGTCAGGTCGTGCGGCTGGGCCTGGAGGCCCGCGGCCATCTCATCGGCGTGGTCACGCTGGTCCGCAGCGCGCGCACGCCGTTCGACGCGCAGCAGCTCAAGCTCCTGGGGCTGCTGGTGGACGAGCTGGCGATCGCGCTGCAGAACGCCCGCGACTACCGCGAGAAGCTCGAGCAGGCGATCCGCGATCCGCTCACCGGCCTGTACAACCGGCGCTTCCTGTTCGAGGCGCTGGAGAAGGAGGTGCGCCGCTGCGAGCGCTACGGGTCGATCGCCTCACTGGCGCTGTTCGACGTGGACGACTTCAAGCAGATCAACGACACCCACGGGCACCTGGCCGGCGACGACGTGCTGCGCCGCCTGGGCGAGATCGTGGAGCGCATCGTGCGCCCCGTGGACTCCTTCGCCCGGATCGGCGGCGAGGAGTTCGCGCTGCTGATGCCCGAGACCCATCAGCTGGACGCCCTCCTGGTCGCCGAGCGGGTGCGCACGGCCATCTCCCGGGCGGAGATCGTGCCCGGCCGGCGGGTCACGGTCAGCGGCGGCGTGGCCACCTGCCCGCAGGACAGCGACAAGCGCGAGGAGCTCGAGTCGCGGGCCGACGCCGCGCTGTACTGGGCCAAGCGTCACGGCAAGGACCTGTGCGCGGTGGCCAGCGAGGTGGTCGTGGACGACTCCGAGACCGAGCACGACGGCGTGCTCGCCCACCTCTACGCGCTGGTCGCCACGATCGACGCCCGGCACCTGCAGACCCGCGACCACTCCGAGAACGTGGCCGCCTACGCCGTCGCGCTGGGCCAGGAGCTCGGGCTGGACCGCGACCGGGTGATGCAGCTGCGCCGGGCAGCGTTCCTGCATGACCTGGGCAAGGTCGCGGTCAGCCAGGCCACGCTGAGCAAGCCCGGCAGGCTCACCGACACGCAGGTGGACGAGATCCGCCTGCATCCCGGCGTGGGCTCGACGATGCTGCTCCACGCCGGGCTGGGGGAGGAGGCGCTGTGGGTGCGCCACCACCACGAGCGGCTCGACGGCGCCGGCTATCCCGACGGCCTGGAGGGCGACGACATCCCGCTGGAGGCGCGGATCATCTTCGTGGCCGACGCCTTCGAGGCGATGACGTCCGACCGGCCCTACCGGCCGGGGATGGACGTCCCCCAGGCGCTGGCCGAGCTGCTCCGCTGCGCGGGCACGCAGTTCGAGCCCCGGATCGTGGACGCGCTGGAGCGCCTGGTGGGCGCCGGCGACCTCACGGTCCTGGCGCTCCGCGTGCCGGGGTAGAGTCCCGGCGCATGTCGCGCCGCCTGGTCGCCGTCCTCTGCCTGGCGGCCGCACTGGCGGTGTCCGGCTGCGGAGGCGGTGGTGGCGACGCCAAGCACACGACGGCGACGCGCCCGGCCACGACGACCGCGGCGCCGTCGCCGGACACGAGCGCGTACCACGCGCAGGTGTCGAAGGTCTCGGCCGAGTTCGCCACTGCGGCGACGCGGTTCCGCGACGCGGTGGGGCCGACCAGCTCGCCCCAGTCCGTTGCCGCCGCGCTGGGCGGCTTCCAGGCCGCGGTCAAGTCGGCGGCGGACTCGCTTGCGAGGCTGCATCCCCCCGCCGGCGCCGCCGGCGCACAGGCCCAGCTCGTGTCCGCGTTCCGGGCGATCGCCGCCGCCTGCCAGCCCACGATCGACGCCGGACGGGCCGGCGATCGCCGGCGGCTGCGCACCGCGCTGAGCGCCTTCCAGGCCAAGCTCAACGGCTCGCTGGGCGCCCGGGCGCGCGACGCCGCGACGCGACTCGACGCCGCGCTGGCGCGCGGTCGCCGGTGAGGCCGGGGTGGCTCTTGCTCGCGGGCGGGCTGACGCTGGCCGCGGCGCCCACCACCGCCACGGCGGCCGCGGCTCCCGCGGCCAGCGTGACGTCTCAGGCAGCTTCCGGGCGCCCGCCCCGACCCCGGCGGGACCGGGAGAGCGGACGTTCACCCTGCGGGTCAGCGACGGCCAGCGCGTGGGGACGACCGGCTTTCGCTCGACGGTGTTCGGGGCCGGCTTCAGTCCCAGCAGCGGAGACCCGGCGACGCTGCGCGTCCGCTTCTTCGCCTACGACTTCGGGCCCGGCGTGACCGTCTACCTCCACTACCTGCGGCCCGACCTCACGCTCCGCGCGACGGTCACGCTGGGCCGCACCCGCGGGCCCTGCGGGACGCTGGTGAGCGCCCGGCGACGCCTCTTCCCCTTCCCCGCCCGCCCGGGCAACTGGCGCCTGCAGTTCGACACGTCCCGCGTCTACCGGCGCCTCGCCCGCCCGCGCGTGCGGCTGGTGGTCCCGATCCTCCGTGCCCGGCGCTAGGCCGCGGCCTCGAGATGGCCGAGCGCCAGCTCGCGGGTGGGGAAGATCTGGAACGTCCCGTCGGTGCCGGTCACCTCGAACAGGCGCAGCACGGTGGGGTTGTGGCAGGCCAGCACGAGCTGGCCGCCGCGCTGCTGCTGGTCGCGCAGGAACGAGAGCAGGCGCATGAGCGCGGTGGAGTCGATGAACGTGACCTCGCTCAGGTCGACCAGCACGCGGGGAGCCTTGCTCGCGCGGGCCTCGTCGAGCGCCTCCGAGAACGGCGGGATGGTGGCCACGTCCAGCTCTCCGCACAGGCCGATGACCCGGGTCCGGTCGGGACGCGTATCGACGACGACGTCGAGTTGGGGGGCCAGGCGATCGTCCATATCGTCCATGGCGCCCCTTGACCTACCGCACCGCGCCCTGCCCTG
>VAXS01000145.1 GCA_005883255.1 Actinomycetota bacterium
TGGAGGCCGTGCACTACGAGGACTACGTCATGAGCTACTGCCCCGCGGACCAGACCGAGGGGCGAATCCTCAAGGACCGGCGCCTCTCCCGGTTGCTGAAGTAGCCACCCGGAGAGGACACCGCCCATGATCGAGCCCGGCGACGCCGCCCCCCACTTCACCCTTCCCGACCAGCGGGGCCGAGACGTCTCGCTGTCGGACTTCGCCGGGCGGACGGTCGTCCTCTACTTCTATCCCAAGGCCGGGACGCCCGGATGCACGACGCAGGCGTGCGGGGCGCGCGACCACGCCGCCGACTACGAGCGCTCCGGCGCGGTGGTGCTGGGCTGCTCGCGCGACCCGGTCGAGCGCCTGCGGGCCTTCGACGAAGAGCACCGGCTGGGCTTCCCCCTGCTCTCCGACGCCGACCACGCCGTGGCCGAGGCCTACGGCGTGTGGGTGGAGAAGTCGATGTACGGCCGGCGCTTCTGGGGCAGCGAGCGCACGACGTTCGTGGTCGGCCCGGACGCGCGGGTGGTCTCGGCGCTGCGCAGAGTCAAGCCGGCGCGCCACGACGAGCTGGTGCTCGAGGCCCTGGCGGCGGCAGCGTCCTAGCGGACGGGCGCGCCGGTGGGCCTGGTCACCAGCCAGAGGCCGCCGAACTCCTTGACGTTCTGGCACAGGATCTGGCTGGGCGTGTCGGCGTTGTAGTAGTAGAGCGGGTGGCCGGCGTACGTGACCTGGCGGCGGCCACCGGAGCGGCGGGTCGTGCCCAGCTTGGACTGCGTCGCGCCGGCGCCGGCGACGGGCGCCCCGCCGGCGTAGAGCGGCGGCCAGGCGCGGGCGCAGTCGCCCGTGCAGCGGCTCGCCCCGGCGCGGGTGTCGCGCGTGAACTGGTAGAGGGCCTGGCCGCGCCGGTCCACCAGGATCCGTCCGTACCGGGTGGAGCGGACCTTCACCAGGGCGCCGCGCGGGGCGCGGACCGCGGCGGTGGTGGCGGTCCGCGCGGCAGGCGCGGGGGCGGTGGCCGGGCCGGTGCTGGCGGTGCTGGAGCTCCCGCCGCCGCAGCCGGCCACCAGCGTGGCGGCGGCCACCGTGAGCGGGGCGAGGGGGAGGATGCGCTTCATGGGCGCTACGTCCCGGCGGGAGCCACTCCGTTACACACGTCGGGGCGCCGCTAGATTCCGGGCGCGATGGAGCTTCCGCGCACGCTGGCCGAGTTCGACGAACGGGCGGCAGCGATCCTCGAGGAGGGCCCGTACGCCTACTACGCGGGCGGCTCCTGCGACGAGCTGACCCTGCGCGACAACGTCGAGTCCTGGCGGCGGCTGGCTCTGCGCCCGCGGGTGCTGGTGGACGTCTCCCGGCGCGACCCGGCCACCACGGTGCTGGGTCGCGAGCGCCCGCATCCGGTCTTCGTGGCGCCCACCGCCTACCAGCGCCTGGCGCATCCCGACGGCGAGCCCGCCACCGCCCGCGCCGCGGCCGCCACCGGCTCGCTCTTCTGCCTGTCCTCGCTGGCCACCGCCACCGCGGCCGAGGTGGCCGCGACGGCCCCCGAGGGCGCGCGCTGGCTGCAGCTGTACGTGTTCCGCGACCGGGCCGTCTCCGAGCAGCTGGCGCGCGACGCGGCGGCGCACGGCTACGAGGCGCTGGTGGTGACCGTGGACCTCCCGGTGCTGGGCGTGCGCGAGCGCGACGTTCGCACGCGCTTCGAGATCGCGGACGCGCTGTCGGTGCCCAGCGTGGGGGCCATGGGCCACCAGGGGCCGCTGAGCATGCTGGGGATCGGCGAGCTGATCGATCCCTCGCTCACCTGGGCGGACCTCGAGCGCTTCGCGCAGCTCAGCGACCTGCCGGTGCTGGTCAAGGGCGTCCTGCGCCCCGAGGACGCCCGCCGGGCGGTCGAGCACGGGGCCGCGGGCGTGATCGTGTCCAACCACGGCGGTCGCCAGCTCGACACCGTGCTCTCCGGAGCAGACGCGCTGCCGGCGGTGGTGGACGAGGTCGGCGGCGAGATCGACGTGCTGGTGGACGGCGGCATCCGGCGCGGCAGCGACGTGGTCAAGGCGCTGGCCCTGGGCGCCCGGGCGGTGCTGGTGGGCCGGCCCGTGGTCTGGGGCCTGGCCGTGGGCGGGGAGGCCGGGGTCCGGGCCGTCCTGGAGACGCTCCTGGCCGAGCTGGACGTGGCCCTGGCGCTGGTCGGGGTCCCGCGGGCGGCCGAGCTGGACCGGTCGCTGGTGGCGCCCGCGCCCTGGGCGGGCCGCGTACCCTCAGCGGAGTGACCGTCCGCCCCGTCTTCGCCGACGTCGGCGACTTCTTCGACGCCGTCGACAAGTTCTTCTCGAGCCTGGCGCACATCCGCTGGGGCGCGTTGCTGCTCGGGCTGATCTGCTTCGCCGTGTTCCTGACGCTGCGCTCGCGGGCGGCCTTCCACGTGTTGCGGGCGGCCTACCCGGCCGAGCCCTTCCAGTGGCGGCGGATCTGGGGCGCCTACGTGGCCGCCTACGGCGTCAACAACATCTTCCCGGTGCGACCGGGCAACGTGGTCCGGCTGTTCCTGACCAAGGGCTCGATCCCCAACTCGTCGTATCCGGCCGTGGCCTCCAGCTTCCTGGTGGACAACGTCTTCGACTTCGCGGTCGCCGTCCCGGTGCTGATCTACGCCTTCACCCAGGGCGTGTTCCCCAAGCCGCCGGACTTCTCCAAGCTCGGCGCCTTCGACCTCTCCTACTGGGCCTCGCACCCGCGCTTCGCGCTGTTCGTGCTCACCGCGGTGGCGGTGCTGGTCCTGGTGGCGTTCGCGCTGCTGTCGGTCCGCGTGCAGGCGTTCTGGGCGCGCGTGCGGCAGGGACTGACCATCCTCACCGACCGCCGACGCTACCTACGGCAGGTGTTCGCGCTCCAGGCCAGCGCCTGGTTCGTCCGCTTCGCGGCCTTCTGGTTCCTGCTCGACGCCTTCCACGTCGGGGGCTCGGTCCGCAACGTGATGCTGGTCTACGGCGTAGCCTCGGTGTCGTCGCTGGTGCCGCTGACCCCGGGCGGGGCCGGGGTGCAGCAGGCGCTGCTGGTCAAGGTCTTCGCCGGGACCGCCTCGGGAGCGACGGTCGCCGCCTACTCGGTGGGCCAGCAGATCGCGATCGCGGCCTTCACCGCGGGGCTGGGCCTGGCCGCCCTGATCGCGATCTTCCGGATCCGCTCGTTCCGCGAGGTGATCCAGCGCGGGCGCGAGGAGGCCCGGGCGGCGCAGGCCGCGGCGCCCTAGGCGCTACTGGAGGCCCTGGCGCGCCTCGCGCACCAGGGTCACGGCCTCGGGGAAGACGATCGCCATCACCGAGCGGATCTGCTCGGCCTGGTGCTCGACGTCGCCCTCCAGGCTCACGCGGTTGATGGCGGCGACGGTGAGGTCGACGGCGAGCTTGATCGCGTTGTCGGCCCAGGCGATCTTCTGGGCGCCCTGCATCTGATCGGCGAACTCGGCCATGCGCCGCTGCAGCTCCTCGGGGTCGCCGAACAGGCCACCGAAACCCTCCACGTGATGGATGCTAGCGGGGCTAGATGGCTGATTCCACGACCCCGCGCACGCGGATGACGCGCGGATAGCTGCGCTGGATCGGGGTCATCGGGCTCGCCAATACCGGCAGGTATTGGCTTCGCCCTGCTTCCCCCGCCCAGCTTGCTCCCGCGCGCCCCCGCGCACACGCGGCCATGGACTCAGCCATCTAGGCTGGCGCCGATGAGCCCGACCGTCCGGGGACTGGGCGTCGATCTGGCGGCGTACGAGCGCGGCTCGGGGCCGCCGGTCCTCCTGGTCCACGGGATGGCGGACGATGCCCTGGGCTGGACGCCGCTCCCCGAGGCGCTCGCGGGCGAGGCGCGGGTCATCGCCTACGACCGCCGCGGCTATGGCGGGAGCGAGAGCCCCGAGCCCTACACGCGCACGACCGTGGCCGAGCAGGCCGAGGACGCGGCGGCGCTCCTGCGCGAGCTCGACGCCGCCCCGGCGCTGCTGTGCGGGCGGGATCTGGGGGCGCTGGTCTGCCTGGACCTGGCCAAGCGCCACCGCTCGCTGGTGCGCGGGGCGGTCCTGATCGATCCGCCGCTGTTCGCCTTCGCTCCCGCGGCCACGCAGGCCCTGGCGTCCGAGCGGGAGGCGCTCGAGCAGTGGGTGCGCGAGGCCGGCGCGGCGGGCGCGGTGGAGCGCTGGCTGGGCCAGCGCCGAGCCGGCGCGGAGCGGGTGGCCCGCGCTCGCGACGCCGCCCGCGCGTTCTTCGCCGACTACGCGGCGCTGGCCACCTGGCCGGTGACGCGCGGTGAGCTGCGCGCGCTGGCGGTGCCGGCCGAGGTCGTGGAGTCCCCGGGCGCCCCGCCCCATCTCCAGGACGCGATCGAGGCGCTCATCCGCCAGCTCCCGGACGCCGAGCGCGCGTCGCCGGACGACGTGGCCGGGGCCATCCAGCGGCTGCTCGCCCGCACCGCCGCCTAGGGGCGGCGGCGGGCCACCACCGCCACGGTTCCGCCCCGGCGCGCCAGCCCGGCGCCCAGCTCGACCACGGCGGCCACCGGCAGCAGCGGCGCGGCCACCGCGCTGAGCGCGATCTCTCCGGCGCGAGGCGGCGATTCCCGCTTCAGCAGGCGGAAGAGGTAGGAGGGCGTGGGTGCGATCCGGTTGACCAGCGACTGCCACATCCCGTAGGCGTTGTGCTCGGCCAGGACGTGGTGGGTGGCGATCGGGACCAGCCCGTGGCGGCGCAGGAGCGTCCGCAGGCCGGCGGCGGTGAAGTGGGTGCGGTGGCGAGGGAGGTCGAGGTGGTACCAGCGGGCGCCGCCGACGCGCGCCTGCAGGCTGGCCAGGTTCGGCGCACCCACCACGGCCACGCCGCCGGGGCGCAGCCACCGGGCCAGCCGGGCCGCGGCCGCGGCGGGGTCGGCGACGTGCTCGAGCACGT
Organism: Actinomycetota bacterium; assembly: GCA_005883255.1. Classification (GTDB taxonomy): domain Bacteria; phylum Actinomycetota; class Thermoleophilia; order Solirubrobacterales; family Solirubrobacteraceae; genus AC-38. Next base: position 4,929 of record VAXS01000145.1, read on the forward strand.
GCCAGCACGTCAGCGCGTCCAGGCTGGCGGCCTCCACGTCCGCGTCCTCGATCCCGGCGGCGCGGACCGGCGCACCGGCGGCGGCCGCCGCCGCGGCCCGTGCGGGGTCGAGCTCGATGCCCTCGGCGTCGTAGCCCACACGGCGCGCGGCCAGCACGAAGCGCCCGCGCCCGGCGCCGGCGTCGAGCAGCCGCGCCGGGGGCGGGGCGTGTCGCCGCAGCAGCCGCAGCCGCCGCCGGTCGAAGGCGGCGAGCGCGGGCGCCGCCAGCCGCGCCCCCCGCGGCGCCGGCTCGTGGGCGACGGCGCCCGCGCCGCCCGGACCTGCTGCTGCGTCCGCGGCGGGCGGCGTGCAGTCGAGGGTCACCGCCGTCCCGCAGCGCTCGCACCGGGCCAGCTCGCAGGCTCCGGCGCCCCGGCCAGTCCAGGCCGGCGCCGTCAGCCAGGGCGCCAGGCGGCCGCCGCAGGCCGGGCAGTGGCGCCGGTCGCTCAGGCCGCCGGCTCGCGGGCGGGCGCCTCGACCGTGTAGGCCACGCCGTGGTCGCCCAGGTAGTTGAGGAACTCCACCGCGTCGAACGCCTGCGCCGGCGCCAGCGTGCCCGCGGCG
>VAXS01000146.1 GCA_005883255.1 Actinomycetota bacterium
GGCGGGCGGCGCAGCAGGAGCTCGACCACGCCGCAGCCGAGCAGCACGAGCACCAGATAGGGACCGATCAGCGCCGCCGCGGCGGCGCCGGCCACGAGGTAGCCGAGCCATCGTGCCCTACGCCGACGGTCCTCGTGCGCGCGCGCGTAACTGGGACCCAACAGCGCTCGCCCCGCGTGTACCGCCACCGCCGGCACCGCCGCGCCGGCGCCCGCGCCGGCCCCGCGAACCCACAAGGGCGGCGCGTGGGCGAGGAACAGCGTCGACAGCGCCAGCACCATCACCACCGCCGGGAGGATGAAGCCGGCTCCCCCGATGAGCGCACCGCGCGCCCCGCGCAGGCGGTAGGCGCAGAAGATCGCCAGTTGCGTCGAGGCCGGGCCGGGCAGCAGCGAGGAGGCGGCGTTGGCGTCCTCGAACTCGCGGGCGTCCATCCAGCGTTCGCGCTCGACCACCAGCTGCCGCAGCAGCGCGACGTGCGCCGGAGGGCCGCCGAACCCGGTCAGCCCGATCCGCGTCCACGCCCAGGCGATCTTCCCGAGCGGGACGGTGGCCACTCAGGCCGCGGCCAGCCGCCCCGGGCGGCGCTCGGCGTACTGCGCGGCCGCGTGCTGGAGCACCTCGAGCATGGCCTCGGTGGCCGGCGATCGGTAGGCGCCGGCCAGCGTCGCCGCCTGCACGTGGCGGACCGGCGCCTGGCGCCCGAGGGAGCGGATCACGACGTCGTCGCGCAGGTTGGCCAGCGCCAGCTCGGCGATCAGCGACACCGCCACGCCCGCGGCCACCAGCCCCTGCACGACGTTGTAGTCCTCGGTCTGGAACGCCACCCGCGGCTCAAACCCGGCCGCCTCGCAGGCGGCGATGTGCATCGCCCCGCACGACCCGTGGCAGTCGCCCTGCACCCACGCCTCACCCGCCAGGTCGGCCAGGCGCAGGTTGCGCTTGGCGGCCAGCGGGTGGTCGGGGGGCAGCGCCATGTACATCGGGTCGTCCAGCAGATGCACGCGCTCCACGTCCTCGCGGTCGCCCGCGTAGAACGACTGCGGCAGCAGCGAGTACTCGAACGTCAGGGCGACGTCGAACTCGCCTCCCTTCAGCTGGGAGATCGCGTCCTCGGGCTCGGCCTCCACCAGCGACAGCTCCACGCCGGGATGGCGGCGGGAGAACTCGGCGATGGCCAGGGGCACGAGCGTGGCGCCCGCGGTGGGGAACGAAGCCAGGCGCAGGCGTCCGCCCCGCAGGCCGGCGATCGCCTCCAGCTCGTCCTCGGCGGCGGCCACCCGGGCCAGGATTCCGTCCGCGTGCTCGACCAGGGCCTGGCCGGCGCCGGTGAGCCGCACTCCCCGGGCGTTCCGCTCCACCAGCGTGCTCCCGGCCTCGCGCTCCAGCGCCGCGATCTGCTGCGAGACGGCCGACTGGGTGTAGCCCAGGGCCTCGCCGGCGGCGGAGAAGGAACCATGCTGCGCGACCTCTCGGAGCACGCGCAGACGCTTCACATCGAGCATAAGCGGACCTTATCGCACCCCCGGCAAAATGTCATTTGCTCTTATCTCACGCGAATGGCATCGTGAACGTCGTACCGGGCAGACGACACTCCAGGAGGGCCGCCGTGAAGACGATCGCCGCCATCCACCCCGAGCAGATCACGATCCGGGTCGCCTACCCCGCCGACGGCCCCGCCCTGCTGAAGCTGGCCCAGCTCGACTCCGGCGCCCCTCCGGTCGAGCCGTTGCTGGTGGCCGAGGCGGCCGGCCGGCCGCGCGCCGCGCTCTCGCTCGCCGATGGACGGTCCATCGCCGACCCCTTCTTCCCCACCGACATCCTCCTCGCCCTCCTGCACGTGCACGCCGCCCAGCTCGGCGCCCGGCGCTGGGGCGGCGCCCGGCGCCGGCGCTCGACGCTGAGCGCCGCCCGCGCGGTCTGGCGCTCGCTGGGCCCGCGCGACGGCCGCCTGCCGGTCGCGCCCGGGGCCCTCGCGGGTCCGGCGGCGGTGCGGGAGGCCACCATCGCGTCCGCCCCCGGCGCCTATCTGCGTGCGTCCTGACCGCCTGCGCGCCGCGGGGGCGCTGGCGGTCGTCTACGTCGTCTGGGGCTCCACCTACCTGGCCATCCGGGTCATGGTCCGCGACGTCCCGCCGCTCCTGGGGGCCGGGGCGCGCTTCGTGCTGGCGGGCGCGCTCCTGCTGGCCTGGGTGCGGATCGGCCGCCGGCCTGGGCGGCTCACGCGCCGCGAGCTGGGGGCCGCGGCGCTGGTGGGGACGCTGCTCGCGTTCGGGGGAAACGGACTGGTCACGGTGGCCGAGCAGCACGTGCCCTCGGGGCTGGCCGCGCTGATCATCGCCTCGGTTCCGCTCTGGGTGGTGGTGCTGCGGGCGGGGTTCCGGGAGCGGCCGGCGCGCGCCACCCTGCTCGGTGTGGGCACGGGCTTCGCCGGTGTGGGCGTCCTGCTCCTCCCCGGCCAGCGACCGAGCGGGGTGGGCATCGGCCCGCTCCTCCTGGTGGTGCTCGCGGCCGCCTCGTGGGCGTCCGGCTCGTTCGCCGGCAGCCGGCTGGCCACGACGGCGGACCCGCTCCGCTTCACCGGCCTGCAGATGCTGCTGGGCGGGCTGGTGATGTCGGTCTCGGGCCTGGCGGCCGGCGAGGCGGGCGACGTCCACCTGGGCGCGGTCTCCGCCGCCTCCGCGGGGGCGTTCGCGTACCTGGTGGTGATCGGCTCCATCGTGGCGTTCACCGCCTACGCCTGGCTGCTGCGGAACGTCCCGATCTCCACGGTGGCCACGTACGCCTACGTCAACCCGGTCATCGCGGTGGTGCTGGGCTGGGCGATCCTCTCGGAGTCGGTGAGCCCGACGACGATCGCCGGGGCGGCGCTGATCGTCAGCTCGGTGGCGTTCACGCTGCGACACGAGGGCGTGGCCCGCGAGGCGGACCCGGAGCCGGCGGCGCCGCCCGCGACCGACCACGCCCGCTCGCACCCCGCGCCCGCCCGTGTCGAGCGCGCTCGCGCCCGGGCCTAGCCCTCCGGCTGGTAGCGTCGGCCCCGATGCTCCCGCCGGTCGCGGTCGCCCCCTTCCGCTGGCAGGACGGCGAGCGGCTGGTGCGGTTCGGGCGCGGAACCCGGGCGGAGGCGCCCGACCTGGTGGGCGACGGCTATGCCCTCCTGACCACGGAGCGGGCGCTGGCCGCGGCGCCGGAGCTGGCGGACCGGGCGGCGTCGGTGCACCACGTGCCGCCGGGCGTGGTGGACGAGCTGTCCGCGCGGCTGCGACCGGAGGTCTCGGCGGAGCTGCTGGTGGCGCTGGGCGGCGGAAGGGTGATCGACGTGGCCAAGGCGCTGGCGGCCGCGGACCCGCCCCGCCGGGTGGCCGCGATCCCCACCACGCTGTCGGCGGCGGAGATGACCGGGGTCCACCGCCACGCGGCCGGCGTCGCGCCCGAGACTCCGCGCGTTCGGCCCAGCGTCGTGCTCGACGATCCCGCGCTCTCGGCCTCGCAGCCGCCCGCCGACCTGGCCGCCAGCGCCGCCAACGCCCTGGGGCACGCCGTGGAGGCCCCGCTCACCACGCTGGCCAGCCCGGTGCCCACGTTGGCGGCGCACGCCGGGGCGCGCCTGCTCTGGGAGGGCCTGGCCGACGAGGACGTGTCCGACCAGGACCGCGACCGCCTGGCGCTGGGCGCGCTGCTCGGCGGCTACGCCATCGACGGCGCCGGCTACGGCCTGCATCACGTGCTGTCGCAGACCGCTGTGCGGGTGGCGGGGATCGGGCACGGCCCGGCCAACGCCATCCTCCTCCCCCACTCGCTGCCGGCGCTGTCGCGTCGCCGGCCGGCCGGGGTCGAGGCACTCGCAGAGGCGCTGGATGCGGACCCGGTGTCGGTCGCCGCCGCCTTGGCCCGGCGCACCGGCGTGGTGCGGCTGCGCGACGCCGGCGTGCCCGCGGAGCGTCTCGCGGAGTGCGCCGACGCCGCGGCCCAGCGCTTTGAGCTCGCCCTCACCCCGCCGGCGGCCGAGCGCGACGAGCTGCTGGCGATCTACCAGGCGGCCTGGTAGGTGGGGGTCGAGCCGGCGCGGGCGGGCGGGTCCGCCTCCATCGCCGCCAGGAGGGCGCCGACGACGCCGGGATCGAACTGGCGCCCTGCGCAGTCGCGCAGCTCCTCCGCCGCGTCGTCGTGGCTGAGCGCCGCCCGGTAGGGCCGGACGCTGGTCATCGCATGGTAGGCGTCGCACACCAGCGTGATGCGGCTGGCCAGCGGGATCGACTCCCCCGCCAGGCCGTCGGGATAGCCCGTCCCGTCCCAGCGCTCGTGCTCGTGGCGGACCGCGCGGGCCACGCTCTCCAGGCCGGGCACGTGGCGCAGGATCCGCTCGCCGATCGCCGGGTGCCGGCGCATGATTGCCCGCTCCCGGGGGTCCAGCGGGCCGGGCTTGCGCAGGATCTCGTCGGGCATCCCGATCTTCCCGATGTCATGCAGGAGCGCGACCGCCTCGGCCTCCGCGGTCGCCGCCTCCGAGAGGCCCAGTCGCTCGGCGACCCGGCGCACCAGCGCCAGCGTCTCCTCGCCGTGCCCGCCCGTGTAGCCGTCGCGGGCCTCCAAGGCGGTACCGAGGGCGACGAGGCTGGCCCGGTATTGGGCGGCGACCTCGCGCTCCTGGTTGCGCGCCACGTCCAGCAGGCGGGCGTTCTCACGGTCCACCAGCCGCCCCCGCGCGTAGCGGATGACCAGGAGGGGCACCACCAGCGGGAGCACCGACGCCGGCACCGCGCCCCGGGTGACGACCAGGGAGATCAAGAGCGTCGCGGTCAGCGTGTAGCCGACCACCAGGCCGGGTAGGCGCGGCCGCGGCCACCGGGTCGCGCGGGCATGTGGGTTGCCGCAGCGCAGCAGCGCTCCGCTGGCCACCAGCGCACCGGCCACCGGGAACAGCGCGCCCCAGGCCTGCGCCGGCACCCGGCCGGGGAAGGTCAGCAGCAGTAGAACGGCGGCGCCCGCACCCAGGCCGAAGCCCCCCGCGACCAGCCACAGGTCGGGCCGGGCCCGCGGGCGAACCGTCGAGACGATCAGGAACACGCAGGTCAGCGCCAGCGTGCTCAGCACCATCCCGGCCACCGCCGGCGCCGCCGACGTGTGGTGGGCGTGCGCGTGGTCGATCACCGGCGGCACCAGGTAGACCACGGCGAGCGCGGCCAGCGAGATCAGCACGTCGGCCAGGTCGAGGAGCGCGCGCCAGTCCGGCCGCACCCAGCCCACCCGCTCGCGTCCGCGGGTGCGCAGCGCGGCCCCGAGGCAGGCCGCGCCGTTGGCGGCCACCAGGGCCAGAAGCACGCCCAGGCGCACGTCGCGCGCCGAGCCCAGCGCCGGGGCCAGCAGCCACAGCGCGACCGCCAGGCCGGCGACGGCGCCGCCCAGCGCCAGGACCCGGCGCAGCGGCCACGCGCCGACCTCGTCGGTCTCGCGCGAGGGCGCTCCCAACCGGGCGAACGGATCGCCGTCCGGCACGATCGGGAGGTCCGGGACGGCCACGCCCAGCGTCGTCCCCGGGGCCGCCTCCGGCCGCCGGTCCGCCTTCACCGCCAGCAGCTCCGCGTCGGCGCGCTCCAGCAGCTCCTCCAGGCCCAGGCCGTCCGCCGGGAACGACGCGCCCCCCACGCTGGCGCCCAGCCCGCGCAGCGCGGGATCGTCCGCCCCCGCCCGCTCCACGGCGGCCATGATGCGGCCGGCCACCTGGCGGGCCTGCGCCTCGCTGGCGCCGGGCAGGAGCACCGCGAACTCGTCGCCGCCGTGCCGGGCCACGAAGTCCTCCCCCCGGACGGCGACGCTGATCGCCAGCGCCACGCGTCGCAGCAGCGCGTCGCCGGTCGCGTGGCCGGCGACGTCGTTGACGCGCTTGAACCCGTCCAGGTCGATGTAGAGCACGCTGAAGGGCTCGTCGTGGCGCCGCGCCCGCGCCAGCTCGGCGGCCGCCCGCTGCTCGAACCCGCGGCGGTTGGGCACGCCGGTGAGCGGGTCCTGGAGGGCGAGCGCCGTGGCGTGCTCGGCCGCCTTGCGGATGCGCTCGCGCTGCTGCTGGAGCACGAACGCCAGCGTCCCCGACATGACGCTGACCAGGATCCACTCGAACAGGCGGTCGATGAGCGGGACGTGGTGGTCGTAGGCCACCGGGAGTCCCGCGGACACCGCCACCACCGCCACGGCGATCCCGGTCTGGCGCCGCGTGGCGAAGTAGGCGGCCATCGCCGCCAGGTACAGGTAGAAGAGGGCGAACGGGCTCCCGGTCCCGCCGGTGTTCCAGCACGCCAGCGCGGTCAGGCCGGCGCCCGAGCCCACCGGGATCATCACGGCCACGCGCGGGAGCCGGTGCCAGGGCAGCGCGAGCCCGATCGCTCCCACCGCCAGAGCCAGGACGATGCCCACCACCTCCAGAAGCGGCGAGCGGATATGACCCGGCTACGGGGGGACACCCCGGGAGCGGGCGCGTAATGAACCCATCGACAGCCGCTCAGGGCGGCTTGAGCGACCGCTCGGGCGCGAATGGACGGATAGGGTGCGCGCGGTGCTCGACGTCCTGGTGGAGACGGTCGACCGCGCCGTCGGCCGCTGCGACTACGCCGACGCCCGGCGCGTGGTTCGCGCCCGCGAGCGCCTGGCCACCCGCAACGGCGAGGTCGAGACCGCCGCGGTGGAGGAGAGCGACGGCGTCGGCGTGCGCGTGCGCGTGGGCGGCGCCTGGGGATTCGCCTCCTCCAGCGACCCGGGACCGGCGGGCGCCCAGGACGCGCTGCGCCGGGCGCTGGCGGTGGCGGAGTCGCAGCCGGCGGTGGCTCCCACTCCCCTCGCCCCGGCCCCACCGGCGCGCGGGCACTGGCAGGGACCCTGCGAGCGGGATCCCTTCGCCATCCCGGTCGAGCGCAAGCTCGAGCTGTTGCTGAGCGCCGACGCCGCGCTGCGCGGCGATCCCCGGATCGTGCGCACCCAGGCCCGCTGCCTGTCGCTGCGCACCACCACCGCCTTCGCCTCCACCGACGGGGGCGCCTGCACCCAGACGCGAACCGAGTGCGGGGGCGGGATCCTGGCCGCGGCGGTCGAGGCCGACGAGCTGCAGGTGCGCTCATGGCCCGGCGAGCACGACGGCGGCGTCGCCGGGGCGGGCTGGGAGCAGGTCGAGGCCCTGCGCCTGGTCGAGGAGGCGCCGCGCGTGGCCGAGGAGGCGATCGCGCTGCTGGCGGCGCCCGACTGCCCGGCGGGCGTGCGCACCGTCGTGCTGCACGGCGAGCAGGTGGGGCTGCAGCTGCACGAGTCGATCGGCCACGCGCTGGAGCTGGACCGCATCCTGGGCGGCGAGCTCTCGTACGCGGGCGGCAGCTGGGTGGGGCCCGGCGACCTGGGCTCGCTGCGCTACGGCTCCGAGGCGCTCGGCGTCACGGCCGACGCCACGCTGCCGGGCGGGCTGGGCTCGTTCGGGTGGGACGACGAGGGGGTGCCCGGCCAGCGGCTGGAGCTCATCCGCTCTGGCCGGCTGCTGGGCGCCCTGTCCTCGCGCGAGTCGGCCGGCGCCGTGGGGCTGGACTCCTCCGGCGGCTGCGCGCGGGCGGACGGTCATTCCCGCCAGGCGATCGTGCGGATGACCAACGTCTCGCTCGACCCCGGCGACGCCGGCTCGCTCGCCGACCTCGTCGCCGACACCGACGACGGCCTGTACCTGGAGACCAACCGGTCGTGGTCGATCGACGACCGCCGTTTGCACTTCCAGTTCGCCACCGAGGTGGCGCGGGAGATCCGGAGCGGAGAGCTGGGCCGCCTGTATCGCAACCCCTCCTACGCGGGGATCACGCCGCGCTTCTGGGGCGGGCTGGACGCGGTGTGCGGCGGGGACGAGTGGCGGCTGTGGGGACTGCTCAACTGCGGCAAGGGGGAGCCAGGCCAGGTCATGCACGTCTCGCACGGGACCGCTCCGGCGCGCTTCCGCGACGTGCAGGTCGGCGTGGCCGGATGAGCGGCGACGCCTTGGTGGCGCTGGCCGAGCGCGGGCTGGCCCATGCCCGGGGCGAGGCGCTGGTCACCGTCACCCACGAGCGTTCGCTGCTGTCCCGGTTCGCGCGCTCGCGCCCCACCCAGGCCACGGACGTGGACGAGCTCGCGGTCGAGGTGACGTGCGTGCGCGACGGCCGGCTGGCCACCGCCGGCGCCGTGGGGATCGACGACGTGGCGCTGCGCGACGCCGCGGGGCGGGCGGCGGCAGCGGCCGAGGCGGCGGCGCGGGCCGGCCCGGGCTCCTATCCCGGGCTCCCAGGGCCCGACCACGACTATCGCCCGCATGACGGCTGGGACCCGGACACGGCGGAGCTCGATCCCCGGCGGGCGGGAGCGGCGCTGCAGGCGGCGTTCGCCGTGGCCGCGGACGCCGGGGCCGAGGCGTTCGGGACGTGGACGGCGGGCGCGGTGCGCACCGCGATCGCCGCCAGCACCGGCCTGCACGGCGTCGACGGCCTGACCGACGCCTACGCCAAGACGATCTGCCGCGACGACCGGGGCCGCAGCGGGTTCGCGGCGGCCGCCAGCACACGCGCCGCCGACATGGACATGCGGTCGCTGGCCGAGGGCGCGGCGGCCAGGCTGCGACCGGCCGAGGAGCCGGCGGAGCTGCCGCCGGGCGATTACGACGTGGTCCTGGACGCCGACGCGGTGGGTGCGCTGCTGGAGTTCCTCGGGCTGTTGGCCTTCAACGGGCTCGCGCACGCCGAGGGCCGGGGCGCGCTGGCCGGCCGGCTGGGCACCCGGGTGGCGGCGGCGGGCGTGAACCTGGCGGACTCGCCCCGCCTGGCCCGCACCCTCCCGCGCGCGTTCGACGCCGAGGGGGTGGCCAAGGCGCCCCGCCCGCTGATCCAGGACGGGGTGGCGCTAAACGTGGTGCACGACATCGCCTCGGCCGCGGTCGCCGGCGGCGGCGCGCGCTCCACCGGCCACGCGCTCGCGCCCGGTGGCGGCCTCTCCGGTCCCGTTCCCACCAACCTGGTGCTGGCGGGCGGGGGAGCGGCCAGCGTGGAGGAGCTGGCAGCGCCGATCGAGCGCGGGATCTACGTGACCCGACTGTGGTACGTGAACGCCGTCGACCCCAAGCACACGGTGCTCACGGGGATGACCCGCGACGGGACGTTCCTGATCGAGGACGGCCGGATCGCCCGGCCGCTGCGCGACGTGCGGTTCACCGACTCGGTCCTGCGGCTGCTGGACGGCACAGAGGCGCTGGGCGCCCACCCCCGCCTGGTCACCGAGGGCGAGTTCTACGGCCGCCGGTTCGCGAGCGGAGTCCTGTGTCCCCCGCTGCGCGCGCGGGGCTGGCGGGTGACCGGGGCCACGCCGGGCGGCGCCTAGATCCTCAGCAGGACGATGATGTTGATCGTGAAGAGGATCGCGACCGCGACGGTCCAGTAGTTCAGGTTGCGCTCGACCAGCGAGCCGCCGCCGAACGGTCCGGCTCCGGTGCCGACTCCGAAGGCGCCCGACAGCCCGGAGTCCTTCCCCGAGTGCATGAGGACGAGGAAGATGAGCAGGACCGACAGGAAGACCTGTACCACGCTGAGGATCAAGTACATCGCGCGGCGATGGTACTAGAGGCCGTGCCGCCCCCCGCGCGCCTCGTCGAGCCGGCGCAGGATCTCCACCGCCTCGGCGCGCAGCTGGTCGTCGAGCGCCCGCCAGTCCTCCTCGGCCAGCTTGCCGGTGCGGTAGTCGAGCTCGGCGTCGCGGATCTCGCGGTACTTGGCCTCCCGCGCCGCCTCCAGGGCCGCCACGTCGGCCTCCTCCCCCTCGTCGGCCTCCGGCCGCTCCGCCCGCCGCGCGCGCAGCGGCGCCGTGACCACCGCCACCACCGCCGCCAGCAGGAGGAGCAGGATCAGGAAGACCACCGGGTCCAAAGGATCACGCGCGACCCAGCTCGCGCGCGACCCGGGCGGCGTAGCCCGCGCTCGCGCGCCGGCGCAGGGCCAGCGGCGCCGGCCACAGCGCGATGAGGGCGCCCGCCATCACCACCAGCGCGCCCAGCCAGATCCAGGTGACCAGCGGCGAGATGATGATCCGGAAGGTGGCCGGCGGCGGCCGGCGCTCGTAGCGCGCGGCCACGGCGGCGATCACCAGCGCCTGGACGTCCGGCCGGGCCCGCGCGAAGCGCCGGTCGGCGTCGCGGACGATCGGCTGCAGCGAGCTCAGGTCGGGCTCGATCGCCATCCACAGGTCGCGGCGCAGGCCGGCGCGCAGCCCCACCTCGCTGGTGGCCTGGCCGTCGAAGTAGCGACCCACCGGGCCCAGGGAGGGATCCATCGACGGGTAGTAGCCGCGGGTGGGGCGCAGGGTGGTCACGTGGCGCCCGTGCTTGCGGACGTCCAGCACCGCCCCCAGCGAGATCTTCTCGCTGGCCAGCCTGGCCGTCGGCCGCACGTAGCGGACGTCGTAGCCGCCCACCCGCGTCGTCTGCCCGGGCGACAGCCGCACGTCGCGCGCATGCTGGAACGCGGACGAGGCGGCCACCCCCACGAACAGGACCGCGATCCCGGCGTGCACGACGTAGCCCCCGTACCGGCGACGGTTGCGCCGGACCAGCGCCGCCAGGGCGGCCGGCGGCGACTCCCGGGTCATCGCGCGCCGGGCGCGGGTGCCGCGCCAGAACTCCTGCCCCACGGCCGCCAGGACGAACGCCGCGGCGGCGAACATGATCAGCGCCGCCGGGTGCGAGGCGGCGCCCAGCGCGCCCAGCAGCGCCGCCATCCCGACCCCCGCCGCCACCGGCAACCGGAAGTTGCGCAGCAGGTTGGCGGCGGTCGCGCGCCGCCAGGCGATCACCGGCCCGATCCCCGCCAGCAGAACCAGCAGCAGGGCCAGCGGGACCGTGTAGCGGTCGAACCACGGGGGGCCCACCGCCGCCTTCTGCCCGGTCACCGCTTCCGAGATCAGCGGGAAGAACGTGCCCCAGAAGATCACGAAGCACAGGCCCACCAGCACCAGGTTGTTGAGCAGGAAGGCCGCCTCGCGGGACAGCAGCGAGTCCAGCCGGTGCTCGGAGCGCAGGCCGACGCGGCGGGAGGCCACCAGCCACACCGATCCCCCCACCATCAGGCCGATGAGGATGAGGAACGGAATCCCCAGCGTCGAGGCCCCGAAGGCGTGGATCGAGTCCAGGATCCCGGAGCGCACCAGGAAGGTGCCGAGTATCGCCAGCGTCCCGGTGGCCAGGACCAGCGAGACGTTCCACACCTTCAGCATCCCGCGTTTCTCCTGGATCATCGCCGAGTGCAGGAACGCGGTGCCGGTGAGCCAGGGCATCAGCGAGGCGTTCTCCACCGGGTCCCACCCCCAGTAGCCGCCCCAGCCCAGCTCGACGTACGACCAGCGGGCGCCCAGCAGGATCCCCACCCCCAGCAGGACCCAGGCGGCCAGCGCGAAGCGCCGCGTCACCGCGATCCACTCGGCGTCCAGCCGCCGCGCCGCCAGCGCCCCCACCGCGAAGGCGAACGGGATTGTGAACAGCGTGTACCCCGAGTACAGCATCGGGGGGTG
>VAXS01000147.1 GCA_005883255.1 Actinomycetota bacterium
GTTGTCGCGCAGGTCGAGGACGATTCCCCGGGCCCCGCGCTGGCGCAGGCGGTCCACTGCCGCGCGCACCTCGCCGTGCGCGCCCACGGTGAACCCGGAGAGGGACACGTCGCCGAGCTTGACTCCGTGCACGGTGCGCAGGCTGGACTCGACCGAGGGCGCGTTGACCTTGGCCCGCAGCAGTCGCAGCGTCCGCCGCTTGCCCGCGGTCTGCACGGTGAGCGTGACCGGGGTCCCCGGGCGCCCGCGGATGAGCCCGCTGCTGACGTCGGCGGGCAGCCCCGCCAGCGAGCGGCCGCCCACGGCCACCACCAGGTCGCCGGGCCGGATCCCGCCCCGGGCGGCCGGGGCGCCGGGGAACACCCGGGTGACCCCCAGGCCCTGGCGCGCCTGGCTGACCTCCATCCCCACGCCGGAGAACTCGCCGTGCGAGCTCTGCTGGAAGCGGCCGTAGTCCGAGGGGCTGAGGTAGTTGGAGAAGCGATCGTCCAGCCGTCGCACCGCGCCGCCGATCGAGTTGTCCACCAGCCGGCCCAGGTCGACCTTGCGGTAGTAGTCGTCGTGGATGATCTGCAGCGCCTGGTCGAGCGTGGCGGTGTGGTCGTCCACGAACGCGTCGCGCAGCGGTCCCGGCAGGCTCGAGGGGTGACCGCCCCACCAGATCCCCAGCACGAGCACGACCGGGAGCAGGCCGGCCAGCAGGATCGTGAGTCGCTTGAGGGTGCGTCGGGGCATGCGTACGGCGCCACCTCGGGCGCCGCCCGGACAGCCTAGCGAGCGGCCCGCGCCGGCTCGCCGGGCGGCGTCAGACCCGCAGGAAGCGCCGCAGCGAGATGCCCGATCCCAGCGCCGAGACGCCGATGCTGGCCAGGATCAGCACCACGACCAGCAGGCCGAAGTTGATGGTCTCGGGCGCGGTGAGCAGGGAGAAGTCGGCCTGGAGCGGATCGATGAGCGCGATCTTGCCCACGGTGAGCAGCAGGATCGCCAGCACCCCGCCCAGCGCCCCCACGATCACGCCCTCGATCACGAACGGCCAGCGGATGAACCAGTCGGTGGCTCCCACCAGCTTCATGACCTCGACCTCGCGCCGGCGGGCGAACAGCGAGAGCCGGATCGTGTTGGAGATCAGGAGGATCGAGGCGGTGATGAGCAGGATCGCCAGCATCGCGGTGATCAGCTTCACCACGCGCGTGGCCGACAGGATCTTGTTGGTCTCGTCGCGGCGGTTGCGGACCGTCTCGATCGCCGGGTCGATCGGTCGTCGCCCGCCGCCGGCCACGGTGGGCGCCAGCACGTCGCGCAGGTGGTTGATCTGGCCGGCGTTGGTGGGCGTGACCCGGAAGGTGTCGGGCAGCGGGTTGACGCCCAGCAGCTGGTAGGCCTCGGGGTTGCGCTTGCGCTCCGCGGCGTAGGCGCGGGCCTTGGACACGTACTGCACGCGCTTGACGCCCGGCGTGCGCTGGATCTCGCCCTGCACCCGCTGCGCGTCGGCCCCGGTGGCGTCGGTCTTGAGGTAGACGTCCAGCAGCAGGCGTCCCCGCACCTCGTTGGCCGCCCCGGTGGTGGCCTGGACGATCGGGATGAACACGCCCAGCACCAGCATCGTCACCAGGACGGTGGCCATGGCCGCGAAGCTCGGCATCGCGGTGCGGCGAAGCGCGCGCATCGCCTCGCGCAGGAAGAAGCCGAACTTCATCGCGGGCGGTCGGGCGCGCGCGGGCGGGTCCGGGGCGCCGCCGGGTCGAGGTCGGGATCGGCCACGGCGCCGCGCATCCGCGCCGCGAACTCGCGCGTGGTCTCGTCGCGGGCGTACAGGCCGGCGGCCTCGTCGCGGACGATCCGGCCCTCGGACAGCTCGATCACGCGCCGGCGCATCTTGTCCACCATCGCGTGGTCGTGGGTGGCGACCAGGACGGTGGTCCCTGTGCGGTTGATGCGGTACAGCAGCTGCATGATCCCGATCGACGTCTCGGGGTCGAGGTTGCCCGTGGGCTCGTCGCAGAGGAGCAGCGGCGGGTGGTTGACGAACGCGCGCGCGATCGACACGCGCTGCTGCTCGCCTCCCGACAGCTGGTCGGGGTAGTTGTGCAGCTTGGTGGCCAGGCCGGTGAGCCGCAGGATGTCGGGGACCTTGTCGCGGATCTGGCGCCGGCTCCCGCCGGTGACCTGGAGGGCGTAGGCGACGTTGTCGTACACCGTCCGGTTGGGCAGCAGCTTGAAGTCCTGCCAGACCACCCCGATGTTGCGCCGGTAGTAGGGGACCTTGCGGCGGCCGATCTCCGCCAGGTCGCGGCCCGCCACGCGAATCCCGCCGGCGGACGGCTCGAGCTCGCGGATCAGGAGCCGCATCACCGTGGACTTGCCCGAGCCGGTGTGGCCCACCAGGAACACGAACTCGCCCCGGTCGACGGCGAAGGTCGCCTGGTCGAGCGCCACGTCGCCGCCCTCGTACACCTTCGAGACGCCCCGGAACTCGAGCACCGGCGTGCCCACGCCGCCGCCCGGCTGCGGGCGCTTCGGCGTGGTGGCAGCCCGATTGGGAGCCTCCCGGCGGAACCTGTGCTGGCGCTCGGGGTCGGCCATGCGGGCGGGCACCCTACCGAGTTGTCCGGAGAGATGTCGTGTTTGCAGGCGGTTTGCAAGCGTTCGTGCAGCCCCCGGTAGCCTGGGAGGGGTAATGGCCTCGGTCGCGACGACGGCGCTTCAGAACGGGCTCCCCCTCCACCGGGTGGGGCTCGAGGGCACGCGCGCGGTCACCGTGCTGGTCGGGTTCGACGCCGGCGCGCGGACCGAGCGCCCCGACGAGAACGGGATGGCCCACTTCCTGGAGCACCTGGTGTTCAAGGGCGGGGAGAGGTACGCGACGTACCGCGACGTCAACGAGACCGCCGAGCGCCTGGGCGCCCAGCTCAACGCCTACACCAGCCACGACCTGGTGGCGTTCCACGTCACCGTGCGCGCGGAGTCGGCGCTGGAGGCGGCCGACCTGCTCACCGACTTCGTGGGCCGCCCGCGCCTGGACGCCGAGGAGCTCGACCGCGAGCGCGGCGTGGTGATCCAGGAGATCGCCCGGGCCAACGACCAGCCCTCCACCGTGGCCGAGCACCTGATCGACCGGGCCGCGTTCGGCGAGCACCCGCTAGGGCGCTCGGTACTGGGTCCCGAGGAGCACCTGCGGACGTTCACCCGCGACGCCATCGTCGCCTTCCGGCAGCGGCGCTGGGCGGGCGCGCGGGGCGGCGCGTTCGTCGTGGGCAACCTGGACGCCGTGCCGGCGGATGGCGCGCTGGACGAGCTGTTCGAGCGCTTCCCCGCCCTGCCGCCGCCGGAGACCTACGACCCCGCGCCGCCGCTGCGGCCCCGGACGCTGGTCGAGGAGCGCGACTCCAACCAGTCGCACCTGCGGCTGTCCTACCGGCCCACGGTCGACGTGCACGACCGCCGCCAGCGCGCCGCACTGACGGTCTACGCCACCCTGCTGGGCGGGTCGATGGGCTCGCGGCTGTTCGACGAGATCCGCGAGCAGCGGGGCCTGGCCTACCAGGTCTACGCGTTCGACCACGCCTTCGCCGACACGCCGATCCTCCAGCTCTCCGCCGGGCTGGACTCGTCCAAGTCCGTCGAGGCGTTCGGCCGGATGGGCGAGATCGTGGACGAGCTGCGCCGCGAGGGGCCGCGCCCGGAGGAGGTGGAGCGGGCGCGCGCGTACGCCGCCGGGCGGATGGTCCTGGCCTTCGAGAACACCAACGCCGTGGCCCGCCACGCGGCGTCGCAGCGGATCGTCCACGACGAGCCGATCGACCCTGACGGGGCGATCGCCGCGCTGGACGCCACCACCTTCGACGAGGTCGCCGAGGTGGCCCGGGGCGTATCCGTCGAGCGCTCCGTGGCCGTGGTCGGGCCGCACGCGCCGGAGGAGTTCGCGAGCTGAGCCCGGAGGAGGGCGCCCGGAACGAGCTGCGCCGCTACGCGCGGCGGGTGGCGGACCGGTGGCCGGTGGAGCGGGTGCACGTCGGCGGCAGGCGAATCACCGGCGCCGGCGACGGGCCCGAGTACCTGGTGGTGGTCGTCTCGGCGGGCTTCGACGGCGTCCCCTGGCTGGAGCGGGTCCGCCAGGCGCAGGCGCTGTGGGACGCGGCGGAGCTGGGCGCGCCGGCCGAGGTCCACTGCTACACGCCGGTGGAGGCCGAGCGCAAGCGGGCCACGGTGCCGGCGGTGCGCCAGGCGGTCGAGGAGGGCCTCGAGCTGGAAGCGTGACCTTCCACGGACTGGCTCGTCCGTGGAAGTAGAGCGGCTGTTGCGGCGTCCAGGGAAGGGACGCCGATACCTGTCACGTGAGCTCCGTCGTCTCCACCACGCTGCTGCGCACGCAGTCGGACGCCCGGCTGTCCACGCTGGCCGCCAAGGGCCAGGAACGGGCCTTCGAGGCCATCGTGGAGCGCTACCGCAAGGTCCTGCACCGTTGCTGCCGGCGGGTCCTGCCCGAGGCGCGGGCCGAGGACGCGGTCCAGCAGACGTTCCTCAACGCCTGGACGGCCCTGCAGGCCGGGACCGACGTGCAGGATCTCCGGGCCTGGCTGTACCGGATCGCGCGCAACGTCGCCCTGGACAGCGCCAGGAAGGCGGGCTACGACTACGACGAGCTCACCGACTCGCTGCGGCTGGCGCACGGGGTCGACGTGGACCTGGAGCGCCGCGCGGTGATCCGCGAGACGCTGACCGGCGTGGCCGCGCTGCCGGCCAACCAGCGGGAGGCGCTCCTGCGCACCGCGGTGGACGGGCACAGCCGGGCCGCGATCGCCCGCGACCTCGACGTCAGCGAGGGCGCTGTGCGCCAGCTGGTGCACCGGGCGCGGACGACGCTGCGGGCGGCCGCCACCGTGGTGACGCCGCTCCCGTTCGCCTCCTGGGCCGCGGCGATGGGAGGCGCCCCCGACGCGCCGGCCGTCACGCAGCGCATCGCGGAGCTGGCGGGCGGCGCGGGCTCGGCGGGCGGCGCGGGCGTGCTGCTCAAGGCGGGGACGGCGTTCGTGGCCGCCGGCGCCCTGGCGGTGGGGCCGCCGGGCACCGCGCTGCGCAACGCCGTGCGCCCGGCCAGCGCGGCGGGCACGCCCGCCGGGGGCGGCGGCGGGGCGAGCACCGGCGACGCCGGGGCCGGCGACCGGCAGGGAGAGGACGCCGGGGGCCGGGGCCATGGATACGGTCGCGAGGGCGCTCAGGGAGACGGGCCTCGCGGCCACGGTCCCGCGAGCGCCCGGCCCGACCGCGCGGGCGAGCACGGCGCGGGCCTGACGATCGGCACCGACCTTGGCGGCATGTCCGGCGAGTCCGATGGCGGCTCGGGGTCGAGCGGCGGGTCCGGCTCGCACGACGCACTGACCTCGGGGTCGGGCACGTCGGGATCGCACGACGGCGGGTCGGGCACCAGCGGGTCGGGCACCAGCGGGGGTGGCTCCGGGACGTCGGGCTCGAGCGACGGCGGCTCCACCACCACCAGCACCTTGAGCACAACCACCACGAGCTCCAGCGACGGCGGCCACGACGGTGCGATGACGACGACGTCGGGCCCGCTCACCACCACCACCACCACCACGACCACCAGCAGCGACGGCCACCACTAGCGAGCCGCGTCCACTTCCTTGCCGGTCCTGTGCACCCGGCTGGACGTTTGGTCGATACGGATTGCGAGCCGCGTGACCCCCGCCCCGGCGGGTCGTCTCAGCGGGTGGAAGGGGCCACGGCCCAGGTGCTGATCGAACAGGAGCCGGAATGAGGAAGCTCGCAACCATCTCTATCGCCGCCGCGCTCGCGGCGCTCATGGCGCTGGCCTCGCCGGCGCTGGCCAGCGGTCCTCGCCCCGCGCGGGCGACCGATCGCAACCACGACGGGCTCCCCGACAGCTGGGAGCGCCACTTCCACCT